>NZ_JBEZYN010000017.1:0-204789 GCF_040638605.1 Streptomyces sp. NPDC026092 | reverse complement strand
CGACTGGAACACTCTTCCCCTACCCGCCCCTCTTCCGATCGGGCCGCGCGGACTTACGTCGGCGGAGGGGGCGCTCACCGGGTCGGGGTGAGCGCCCCATCGGCGTACGGGTGCGGCGTGATCAGCCGATCGGGAGGCCGCCGGCGAGGCCGCCGACCGGCAGGCCGCCGAGGAGGCCGCCGACCGGGGTGTTGGCGAGCGCGCCGGTGGCGTTGTCGAGCGGGGCGTGCTCCAGCGCCTGGCCGGCGGCGGCCGGGACGGCCTTGGCGCCCTGGTCGACGGCGGCCTGGCCGCCGAGGAGGGACTCGGTGGCGCCCTCGGGGAGCTCGGTGAGGCCGTCACCCAGCGGCACGACCGAGGTGACCGTGTTGAGCGCGTCGGGGGCGGCGGGCAGCGCCGGGGCGGCGGTGGCCGTGCCCGCGGCGGCGGCGGCGAAAGCGGCACCGAGGGCGGCGACACCGAGCGTCTTGGCGGCAGACTGCTTCATCAGAGAATCATCCTTGAGGATTTCGGGGAGGAAATTCGGGGAATGCAGAGCGGCTTTGCAACTTAGCCACCGGATGACGCTCCCGCAAACACCGAAAGGCGGCCGGTCACCTGTTCCCCGGCCGCCTTTCACCCACTCCCCAAGCCCTCGCTCAGCCGGACTTCCCGGCAGACTCACTGGTCGTGGCGGTCTGCTGGAACAGCCATTCGGACTTCAGCTCGGCATATCCGGGCTTGATGACGTCATTGATCATGGCGAGACGTTCATCGAAAGGAATGAACGCTGATTTCATCGCATTGACGGTGAACCACGCCATGTCGTCGAGCGTGTAGTCGAATGCCTCGATCAGCAGCTCGAATTCCCGGCTCATGCTCGTACCACTCATCAAGCGGTTGTCGGTATTCACGGTGGTACGGAAGTGCAGCCGGCGGAGCAGGCCGATCGGGTGCTCGGCGATGGAGTCCGCGGCGCCGGTCTGGAGGTTGGAGGTCGGGCACATCTCCAGCGGGATGCGCTTGTCCCGTACGTACGCGGCGAGCCGGCCGAGCTTGACCGAGCCGTCGTCGGCGACCTCGATGTCGTCGATGATGCGGACGCCGTGGCCCAGGCGGTCGGCGCCGCACCACTGGAGGGCCTGCCAGATCGACGGCAGGCCGAAGGCCTCGCCCGCGTGGATCGTGAAGTGGTTGTTCTCCCGCTTGAGGTACTCGAAGGCGTCGAGGTGGCGGGTGGGCGGGTATCCGGCCTCGGCGCCCGCGATGTCGAAGCCGACGACGCCGGAGTCGCGGTAGCGGTTGGCCAGTTCGGCGATCTCCAGGGCGCGGGCGGCGTGCCGCATGGCGGTCAGCAGGGCGCCCACGCGGATGCGGTGGCCGTTCGCCCTCGCCTGCCGCTCGCCCTCGCGGAAGCCCTCGTTGACGGCCTCGACGACCTCCTCCAGGGTGAGCCCGGCCTCCAGGTGCTGCTCGGGGGCGTAGCGCACCTCGGCGTAGACGACGCCGTCCTCGGCGAGGTCCACCGCGCACTCGGCGGCGACGCGGACGAGGGCCTCGCGGGTCTGCATGACGGCGCAGGTGTGCGCGAAGGTCTCCAGATACCGCTCGAGGGAGCCCGAGTCGGCGGCCTCGCGGAACCAGATGCCGAGCTTGTCGGGCTCGGTCTCGGGGAGGTTGTCGTAGCCTTGGGCGAGGGCGAGTTCGATGATCGTGCCGGGGCGCAGGCCGCCGTCGAGGTGGTCGTGGAGGAGCACCTTCGGGGCACGGCGGATCTGGTCCGCGGTGGGGAGGCTGTGGGTAGGGCTCGTCATTGCGGCACTCTAGCCCCTACGCGCGTAGAGGCCCCCTCCTCAACTCGCTTGTCGATACGTAACAGTGACCGCGCGTACGGATGGCGTACACCTCGCCTTCTGAGACTGTTCTGCCATGGCGCACTCCGCACTCGTAGGGACCGCAGGGAGCCGGACACCCCGGCTGGGACGGCCCGTCGGCGCATCGCACCCCGGTACGGCGGTGGGCGGTGTGGTCCTGCTCCTCCCGGACGGGGAGGTCGCGTCCGCGCGCGGCGCCTCGGTCAGGGCGCACGCGGCGCTGCTGCCGCTGGGCCGACAGCTCGTCAGGGCGGGCCGCGGGGAGGGCCTGGTGGCGCACGTGGTGCGGTACCGGGGGCGCGGCTGGAACGGTACGGACGCGGCGCTGGCGGCGGACGCGGCGTGGGCGGTGGCGGAGGCGGTACGGCGGTACGGCGACGTCCCGGTCTGCCTGGCCGGCCACGGGATGGGCGCGCGGGCGGCGTTGCGGGCGGCGGGGCATGCGGCGGTCGACGCGGTGCTCGGGCTCGCTCCGTGGCTGCCGGAGGACGACGTGGCGGCGGAGCCGGAGCCGGTACGGCAGTTGGTGGGCCGCCGGGTCCTGCTGGTGCACGGCACGAACGACGCGCGCACGGACCCGGAGTTGTCGTACCGGCTCGCGGTACGGGCGAAGAAGGCGAACCGCGACACGTGCCGCTTCGAGGTCCACTCGGACGGCCACGCGCTGCGCCAGTACCACGAGGAGGTCCGCGCCCTGGCCACGGACTTCGTCCTGGGCACCCTCTTCGCCCACCCGTACTCACGCCCCTTGGCCGACGCACTGGCGGCTCCGCCGCCGTTGGGGTTGAGGATGCCCTTGGCGGCGGGCTTCGGCGGGACGGGGCGCAGGTAGGGGGAATTCCCCCTACCTGCGCCTCCCCGAAACCCTGACGGGACGGGGGCGCCGGCCTCCGGCGGCGGGACGCGGCAGCTTCGCGCCGCCGGGGCGGGCCCGCCCCCGGGCGGTGGTCAGTCCGGGAGGAGGTGGCCTCGTTTGTTGAGGAGGAACTTTTTGAAGGCGGCTACTGGAGGGGTGTCCGGGTGGCCGTCCAGCCAGGCTACGCCGATTTCGCGGATGGCTCGGGGGGCCGTGACCGTGAGTTCCACGACGCCGGGGCGGGGGACCGCAGGGGGTGGGAGGAGGGCCACGCCGAGGCCCGCCGCCACCAGGCCGCGGAGGGTCTCCGCCTCCTCGCCCTCGAAGGCGACGCGTGGCGTGAAGCCGGCCTCGGCGCACAGGTCGTCCGTGATGCGGCGGAGGCCGTAGCCGGGTTCCAGGGTCACGAAGGTCTCGTCGGCCGCCTCCGCCAGGCGGACCCGCTTGCGGGAGGCGAGGCGGTGGTCGTCCGGGACGACCAGGCGCAGGCGCTGCTCGTCCAGGCGGCGGGCCACCAGGTCCGGGGCGTCCGGGACCGGGGACGTCAGGCACAGGTCCAGGTCCCCGGCCCGCAGGCGCTCGATCATCGCCTCGCCGTAGTTCTGGACCAGCGTGAAGCGGATCCGGGGGTGGTCCACCCGGAAGGCTCGGAGCAAAGCCGGGACCGTTTCCGAGCCCATCGTGTGGAGGAAGCCGAACGCGACCCGGCCCGCCGTCGGGTCCGCGTCCGCCCGTACGGAGTCGGCCGCCCGCTCCACCTCCGCGAGCGCCCGCTCCGCCGAGCCGAGGAACGTCCGGCCCGCCGGGGTCAGCGAGACCGTCCGGCCCTTGCGGGCGAAGAGGGCGACCCCCAGGTCCTGTTCCAGCCTGACCATCGCCCGGGAGAGCGTCGATTGCGGGACGCCCATCTCCGCCGCCGCCCGCGTCACATGCTCGTGCCGCGCCACCGCCGCGAAGTACGCGAGCCGTGGCGCGAGCAGCAGCCCCATGTCTTCTTCGTAACTACTCGGTGACAGCCGACCCTGTGACCTGTACTCATGCGCCATAGGAACGATTACAGCAGTTCCATGCATTGGACGCATAAAAACAATCGTCCTACGTTCTATGTATGCCTTCCGCCAGTACCGAGGCGGCCGCCGCCACCCGCACGGCCGCCCTCGACACCCGCCTCGCCCCCGGAGCGCCCGGCCACCGCCGGATGAGCTTCGCGCTCTTCGCCGCAGGTCTCGCCGCCTTCGCGCTCCTCTACTCCACCCAGGCCCTCCTCCCCGCGATCTCCGCCGAGTTCGGCGCCGGCGCCTCCGCCGCGTCCTGGACGGTCTCCGCCGCGACCGGCGCCCTCGCGCTCCTGGTCCTGCCGATGAGCGCCCTGTCCGAGCGCTTCGGGCGCCGCCGGATGATGACCGTCTCGCTCGCCGTCGCGGTCGCCCTCGGCCTGCTCGTCCCCTTCGCCCCGAACCTGGAGTGGCTGGTCGCCCTGCGCGCCGTCCAGGGCGCGGCGCTCGCGGGCCTGCCGGCCTCCGCGATGGCGTTCCTGGCCGAGGAGGTGCGGCCGAAGGCACTGATCGCCGCGATCGGGCTCTTCGTCGCGGGCAACTCGATCGGCGGCATGAGCGGCCGTATCGTCACCGGCTGGGTGGCCCAGATGTGGGGCTGGCGCGCCGGGCTCCTCGCGGTCGGTCTGATGGCCGTGGTCTGCGCGGTCGTGTTCCGGGTGCTGATTCCCAAGGCCCGGCACTTCACGCCCGGTTCACTCAACCCCAAGCTGCTCGCCGCCGCCGTCCGCACCCACCTCTCCGACCCGCTCCTCGTGCGGCTGTACGCGATCGGCGCGCTCTTCATGACCGTGTTCGGCGCGGTCTACACCGTGATCGGCTACCGGCTCGTCGAGGCCCCGTTCTCGCTCCCCCAGGGCGTGATCGGCTCGATCTTCCTGGTGTACCTCGTCGGTACGGTCTCCTCCGCCGCCGCCGGAAAGCTGGTCGGACGGCTCGGCCGGCGCGGGGCGCTCTACCTGGCCGTCGGCACGACCGCCACCGGGCTGCTGCTCTCGCTCGCCGACAGCCTCACCGCCGTCCTGGCGGGCCTGGTCCTGATCACGGCCGGCTTCTTCGCCGGGCACGCGGTCGCCTCCTCCTCGGTGAGCCGGACCGCGAAGACCGGCCGGGCGCAGGCCTCGGCGCTCTACCAGTCCGCGTACTACATCGGCAGCAGCGTCGGCGGCACGCTCGGCGCCATCGCCTTCCACTCCGGCGGCTGGGCGGGCACCGTCCTCCTGGGCCTGGTCGCGGTCCTCGGCGTCGTGTCGATCACCCTCTACGGCAGCCACAGCGCCCGGGTCGCGGCCCGGAGGCCACAGCTCCGTACGGCGCACTGAATCCGCTCCCGATCGCGTACAACCGGAACGCTCCCCCGGTCGTCCTAAGTCTTAGGACCCTAGGGGGAGTTGGTGATCATGAACGGAATACGGAAGCGCGCCGGGATCGTCCTCGGCATCACCTCGATGGTGGTGCCGCTGACGGTCGCCCTCGGCGCCGGGACGGCCCAGGCCGCGTCGTGCAACGTGACGACCGGGCCGTACCAGAAGCAGGTGGAGAAGTTCCTGGGCCGGACGGTCGACGGAAAGCAGTCGCTCGCCGACTGCAAGGCGATCCAGTCCTTCCAGCGCACGCACGGCATCACCCCGACCATGGGGTTCGCCGGTCCGCTGACCTGGCGGACGATGGACACGATGATCCAGCAGAAGGCCGCCGGGAAGAACCCGAACAAGGCCGGTAAGTGTCCGACCAACAAGGGCCGGATCGCCTGCGTCGACCTGACGCGGCAGCTGACCTGGATCCAGGACGGCAAGACGCTCAAGTACGGCCCGGTGCCGGTGCGTACGGGCAAGGACGGGACCGAGACCCGTACCGGCGCCAAGAAGATCTACTGGCGCAAGATCAACCACTGGTCGACGATCTACCACGTCTCCATGCCGTACTCGCAGTTCTTCGACGGCGGCCAGGCCTTCCACTCCACGACGAAGTCCATGTGGAACCCGCCGGGCTCGGGCGGCTGCGTCAACATGCGCCCGGCCGACGCCAAGGCGTACTGGAACCTGCTCAGGAACGGCGACGACGTGTTCGTCTACGGGCGGAAGCCGGGAACCTGACCCCGGTTGTCAGTGGGCTGCGGTAGCTTCCCCTCATCGGCACAGCACCGGTGCCGGTGAGGGGCGAGTGGGGTGGACCTGCAATGAGTGACCTGGCGACCGAGGACCGCGAATCCCAGCTGGAGAAGTACCGCACAGAGCTGACCGGTTACTGCTACCGGATGCTCGGCTCGTCCTTCGAGGCCGAGGACGCCGTGCAGGACACGATGGTCCGCGCCTGGCGGTCCCTCGACTCCTTCGAGGGGCGCTCCAGCCTGCGCTCCTGGCTCTACCGCATCGCGACGAACGTCTGCCTCGACTCGCTGAACGCGGGGAACAGGCGGGCCAGGCCGATGGACCTGACGGCGGCGACGCCGGTCGCCCAGGCCCAGTTGAACGCCCGGCCGGAGATCACCTGGCTGGAGCCCGTCCCGGACGGGCGGGTGCTGCCGTCGGTGGCCGACCCGGCGGAGACGGCGGTCTCCCGCGAGACCGTGCGGCTCGCGTTCGTCGCGGCCCTGCAGCACCTGCCGCCGAAGCAGCGGGCGGTGCTGATCCTGCGCGAGGTCCTCGCCTGGAAGGCGAGCGAGGTCGCCGAGCTGCTCGACACCTCGGTCGCCTCGGTCAACAGCGCGCTCCAGCGGGCGCGCGCGACGATCGCGGAGAACGAACCTGCGGTCTCGGACGCGGCGAACCCGCTGGACGAGGAGCAGAAGGAGCTCCTGGAGCGCTATGTCGCGGCCTTCGAGGGGTACGACATGAAGGCGCTGACCGCGCTCCTGCACGAGGACGCGACGATGTCCATGCCGCCGTACGACCTGTGGCTGCGCGGCCACGACGACATCGTGGGCTGGATGCTCGGCGTCGGCGACGTCTGCCGGGGCTCGAAGCTGGTCCCGACCGTGGCCAACGGCTCCCCCGCCTTCGCGCACTACCACCCGGACCCAGAGGGCGGATACAGCCCGTGGGCGCTGATCGTCCTGGAGCTGCGGGACGGCAAGGTCGGCGGGATGGACTTCTTCCTGGACACCAAGCGCTGGTTCCCGCTCTTCGACCTGCCGGAGCGGCTCGAAGGCTAGGCGCCCGCCGTTCCCGGGGGACATGCGAAAGGGGCGGGGCCGTCGGTGACGGCCCCGCCCCTTTCGGCTCAGGAGGGGTACGGACCGGTGACCTGCGGGCAGGACGGGTCGAGCCGCAGCAGGGCGAGGTCGCGCCCGACCAGGCCCCAGGCCTGCCAGGTGTCCGGGACGAAGGCGAGCTGGGGGTTGGTGTACCACTCGTCGTCGAGGGCGGTGGCGAGACGCTGGGCCTGCGTCAGTCCGGGGCCCAGCAGATGGACGTCGCCGTTGAAGAAGGTCGAGGCGAACACCTTGTCGTTGTGCACCTGGACCTCGCCGTAGCCGGGGAGGTCGCCCTGGTGGACGATCTGGCGCGTGGCCAGGTTCATGGCGAACCAGCGCTTGGCGGTCGTCGGGGTGCGCTTGTAGACGCCGTACAGGACGCCGTTGTGGACGGTGACGTCCTGGAGGGTGTCGTAGCCGTCCGCCGCGAACGGGTCCGTCTCCCACAGGAGCTTCCCCTTCTTGCCGGTCGTCTGGTCGACGTGGTCGGCGTCGAAGGCGGCCACACTGGCGGCCGTGTTCCACGAGGTGGACGGGGCGCCGCCACCACCGCGGATGTCGGCGCCCACGTAGACGGTGCCGTCCGGGCCCACGCTGAGGCTCATCAGGCTCTCGTTAGTGACGACGGGGAACGAGTCGGGCGTGGCCGTCGGCTCCGCCGCGGTCGGGTCGGGGAACCTGAAGACGGTCAGCGCGCCCTGCAGCCCGGTGCCGAGCGGTGCGGTCGCCACGAGGATCCGGTCGCGGGCGGCGTCGTACTCCATGTCCCACGGCCGCTGCTGACCGCTGGGCAGCTGTCCGACGACGGTGACCGGGTACGTCTGCGTCACCGGATCGATCGTCGCCGGGTCGATCATGATGATGCGCCCGCTGGGGTACAGCGCCGAGTAGATCTTCCCGTTGCGCTCCACCAGCGCCTTGGCCTCGCCGGGGATCTCGACGAAGCGCTTGGAGCCGTCGGGCGCGTGGACGTTCACGATGAAGTGACCGCCGACCCAGACCTGGCCGTCGGAGGCGCGCAGGATCGACTGCGGGCGCTCCGCGCCCTCGCTGAACCCGGCGTCCCTCAGCTTGGTGGACGACGACTCGCCGGTGGCGATGTCCAGCTGCCACACCTTGCCGAAGCCGGCGAACCCGGTGAGGGTCGTGCCGTTCAGGGAGAGGCCGCGGGTCTCGTCCTGCGGCACCGGGGTGCCCAGGTACTTCGGGGCCGTGTACCCCGTCCTGTACTCGTAGATCCTGCCCTCGGGACGGGTCGACAGGTAGACGGTGTAGTCGGGGGCCAGGCCCATCGCGTCACCCGACTCCGTGCCCAGGGAGACCGTCCTGAGGTCGGTGCCGTCGGTCTTCACGTCGTACAGCGTGCTGCCGCTGGTGCCGCGCACGCGCGTGCGGCCGACGGAGACGGTGGTGAAGCCGGTGCCGCCCTGGGCCAGGACGCGGACGGCGCCGGTGGACCGGTTGACGGCGACCAGCTTCTTGGTGTCGAGCAGGCCGGCGTAGACGTCGGTGCCGTCGACGGCGAGGGAGCGCACGTAGCGCTCGCCCGTGGCGAGCACCCCGAAGTCCCGGACCGCGCCGGTCGCCGGCTTGTACTCGTACACCCGGCCGGTGTCGTAGGTGCCGGCGTAGATCGTGCCGTCCGGGGCGGCGGCGAGGCTCCAGATGAAGTCGCCGCTTCCTCCGAAGGTCTTCAGGTGCTTGACCTGGTGGGTGGCGAGGTCGTAGCTGTAGAGCGCGGCCTCGACGTACGTGCCGACGTACAGCTTGCCGCCGGACGCCACGAGGCCGTAGCCGCCCTCGATCACGCCCGCACCGGGGCCGTCCGGGATCACGGTCTCGCGGACGACCTGCTTCTGCGCGAGGTCGTACTCGGCGAGGACCACCGGCTTGCGGCCCCGGCTCACGACGTAGGCGCGGCCCTCGTGCACGAGGGATCCGGTGACCGCCCAGGTCGACGAGGCGATGCCGCGGGTCTCCGCGCCGGGGACGGTGCAGTCGGCCGGCACCGCCGCGCTCGCGGGCGACGCGGGCCACAGCACCGACAGTAGGGCGGCGAGGAGGGGCAGCAGCAGCCGGCGCGTCATGGGAGGGGCCTCCAAGGGTGTCCGTACCGGGTACGGACGGACGACGACAGCCCCCGTGATCGCACCCCTGTTCAATCGGCGCTCATGAGATCACGTCGCCTACAGCCGATCAATGTCGGCCCTCGCGACCGTCGAGCACCACGTCGAGGCCCATGAACGCGAGCAGGGCCAGCAGTTCGGGGCCCACGCCCTCGAACCGCAGCCGGTGGCCGTGCCGCCCGGTGGCGAGCCGCAGCCGGGCGAGGGCGTCGACGGCGGCGAGGTCGGCGTGCGCGAGCGCGCCGACGTCACAGATCACCTCGGTGGGCGCGACCCCTTCGAGCAGCGCGCAGAGCCGCGCCACCTCCTCGGGGGTGGCGCGGGAAGCCAGAGTCAGTACGAGCGGTCGACCGGTGTCCACACCAGGAAGACCCGCGCCGGGCCCGGAACTCATCGGAGCCCGAGCGCCCGAACGGGACCGGCGGAAGTCCGCCGGTCCCGTTCGCATGGGGGTCTCGTCAGGCGATGCGGTCCAGGACGATCGGGTTCGGGGTGAACGCCGTGCCCTCGGGGGCGATGTCCCAGGAGCTGGTCAGGGACTTGAGGGCGTAGTCGAACTTCTCCGGGGTGTCCGTGTGGAGGGTCAGCAGGGGCTGGCCCGCCGTGACCGTGTCGCCCGGCTTGGCGTGGAACTCGACGCCCGCGCCCGCCTGCACCGGGTCCTCCTTGCGGGCCCGGCCCGCGCCGAGGCGCCAGGCGGCGATGCCGATGTCGTACGCGTCGAGGCGGGTCAGGACGCCCGAGGACGGGGCCGTGACGACGTGCTGCTCGCGGGCGACCGGGAGGGTCGCGTCCGGGTCGCCGCCCTGGGCCGCGATCATCCGGCGCCAGACGTCCATCGCCGAGCCGTCCATGAGCGCCTTCGCCGGGTCCGCGTCCTTGATGCCGGCCGCGTCGAGCATCTCGCGCGCGAGCGCGATCGTCAGCTCGACCACGTCCGCCGGGCCGCCGCCCGCCAGGACCTCGACGGACTCGCGGACCTCGAGGGCGTTGCCCGCGGTCAGGCCGAGCGGGGTCGACATGTCGGTGAGCAGCGCCACCGTCTTCACACCGCTGTCCGTGCCGAGGCCGACCATGGTGTGGGCCAGCTCCTGCGCGTCCGCGAGGTTCTTCATGAAGGCGCCGGTGCCGACCTTCACGTCCAGGACCAGCGAGCCCGTGCCCTCGGCGATCTTCTTCGACATGATCGAGCTCGCGATCAGCGGGATCGCCTCGACGGTGCCCGTGACGTCGCGCAGCGCGTAGAGCTTCTTGTCGGCCGGCGCCAGACCGTCGCCCGCCGCGCAGATCACCGCGCCGGTCGTGTCCAGGACGTTCAGCATCTCCGCGTTGGAGAGCAGGGCGCGCCAGCCCGGGATCGACTCCAGCTTGTCCAGCGTGCCGCCCGTGTGGCCGAGGCCCCGGCCGGAGAGCTGCGGCACGGCGGCGCCGCAGGCGGCGACGAGCGGGGCGAGCGGGAGAGTGATCTTGTCGCCGACGCCGCCGGTGGAGTGCTTGTCCGAGGTGGGGCGGGAGAGCGAGGAGAAGTCCATGCGCTCGCCGCTCGCGATCATCGCGGCGGTCCAGCGGGAGATCTCCGCGCGGTTCATGCCGTTGAGCAGGATCGCCATCGCCAGGGCGGACATCTGCTCGTCGGCGACCACGCCGCGGGTGTAGGCGTCGATGACCCAGTCGATCTGCTCCGGGCTCAGCTCGCCCTTGTCCCGCTTGGTGCGGATGACGGAGATGACGTCCATGGTGGTGCCTCTTTCTACGCGCATAGAGGGGGAAGAGGAGAGAGCGGCCCTCCCATGGTGCCGGAAGGGCCGCTCAGAGGTGTTACCTGGCCAGGTGGCCCGGGCCGAAGGCCTGCGGGAGCATCTCGGCCAGCGTGACGAACCCGGCCGGGGTCTCCAGTACGAGATCGGGGCCGCCGAACTCGTACAGCAGCTGCCTGCACCGTCCGCACGGGACCAGGGGCGCGCCCTCGCCGTCCACGCAGACGAAGTGGGTCAGCCGGCCGCCGCCGGTGGCCTGGAGCCGCGAGACGAGCCCGCACTCCGCGCACAGCCCGAGGCCGTACGAGGCGTTCTCCACGTTGCAGCCGGAGACCGTGCGCCCGTCGTCGACCAGGGCCGCCGCGCCGACCGGGTAGCCCGAGTACGGGGCGTAGGCGTGGGACATGGCGTCCCGCGCCTCCTTCCGCAGGGCCTCCCAGTCGGCTTCGGTGACGGGCGTGGTCACTTGCCCTCGCCCTTGCGGTACCGCATGCCGTCCGCCTTGGGCATCCGCAGACGCTGCGCCGACAGCGACAGCACCAGCAGCGTGACCACGTACGGCGTGGCGCTGACGAACTCGACCGGGACCGTGTCCGTACCGAGGTACCAGATGAAGACGCCGACGCCGATGACGATGGCGATGGACGAGGTGATCCAGCGCTTCTTGTACGCCTTCCACGCGGCGATCGCCACGAGGACCGCGAACAGCAGCAGGAGCAGCGCGTGCACCGACTCGCCGCCACTGCGCAGCTGGAGCGCGTCGGCGAAGCCGAACAGGCCCGCGCCCATGGCGAGGCCGCCCGGCCGCCAGTTGCCGAAGATCATCGCCGCGAGGCCGATGTAACCGCGGCCACCGGTCTGGCCCTCGTTGTAGATGTGCGAGGTGACCAGCGACAGGAACGCGCCACCGAGACCGGCGAGACCGCCGGAGACGATCACGGCGATGTACTTGTACTTGTAGACGTTGACGCCGAGGGACTCGGCGGCGATCGGGTTCTCACCGCAGGAGCGCAGGCGCAGACCGAACGCGGTCTTCCACAGCACGAAGAACGTGCCGATCACCAGCAGCACGGCGAGGATCGTGACCAGCGAGAGATTGGTGACCAGACCGCCGAGGATGCCGGCGATGTCCGAGATCACGAACCAGTGGTGCTTCTCGATGTCGGCCAGCCAGTCGGACAGACCGGGGATCGTGACCGAGGTGATCTCCTCGGCCGGCGGGGACTGCTTGGGGCTGCCGCCCTTGGCCGCGGCCTCGCCGCTGTTGAACCACAGCTTGGCGAAGTACGTGGTGAATCCGACCGCGAGGATGTTGATCGCGATACCGGAGATGATGTGGTCGACACCGAAGGTGACGGTGGCGACCGCGTGCAGCAGACCGCCGAGCATGCCGCCCACGATGCCGGCGAGGATGCCCAGCCAGGGGCTGGTCTGCCAGCCGGCCCAGGCACCGAAGAAGGTGCCGAGGATCATCATGCCTTCGAGGCCGATGTTGACCACACCCGCGCGCTCGGACCACAGACCGCCGAGACCGGCGAGGCCGATCGGCACGGCGAGCGAGAGCGCGGCACCGATCTGGCCGGCCGAGGTGAGGTCCTGCGCGCCGGTGATGGCCCGGACGGCGGAGAGGGCGATGAGCCCGCCCGCGACGATCAGCAGGATCCAGGGGAGCGAGAGGCGGGTGCGGCCGCCCTTGCCACCGGCCGCCTTGGGCGCCGCGGGCGGCGGGGTGGAAGTCGCCGTGGCGGTCACGCCGACACCTCCGTCGTGTTGTTGGAACGGGCCTGGGCCGCGAGCTTCTCGCCGACCTGACGCTGCTGGCGCTTGACGCCGTAGCGACGGACGACCTCGTAGGCGATGACGACGCAGAGGACGATGACGCCCTGCATGACGCCGACGATCTCCCGGTCGTAGTCCTCGAACTCCAGCTGCTGGCCGCCGCGCTCGAGGAAGCCCCAGAGGATCGCGGCGAGCGCGATGCCGATCGGGTGGTTGCGGCCGAGCAGGGCGATGGCGATACCGGTGAAACCGATGCCGACGGGGAAGTCGCCGCCGAACTCGTAACTGTCGTTGAGCAGCGTCGGCATGCCGATCAGACCGGCCATGCCGCCGGAGATCAGCATGGACGTGACGACCATCTTCTTCACGTTGACACCGCTGGCCGCGGCGGCCGTGTCGGACTGGCCGACGGTGCGCAGGTCGAAGCCGAAGCGGGTGCGGGAGAGCGTGAACCAGTAGCCGACGCCCGCGACGGCCGCGATGACGACGAAGCCGTAGATCGGGGTGGGCGTGGTCGGGAACTCGAAGAAGTGCGAGGACTCCGGCAGCGGGGTCGTGGCGACCTTGGTGCCGGCCGCGTCCAGGTGGCCGAGGCGGCCGGGCTGGAGCAGGTAGCCGATGATCGCGGTCGCGATGAAGTTCAGCATGATCGTCGAGACGACCTCGCTGACGCCCCGCGTGGTCTTGAGGACACCGGCGATGCCCGCCCACATGGCGCCGACGATCATCGCGGTGATGATGATCAGCGGGATCTGGACGATGCCCGGCAGGGTCAGCGCCCCGCCGACGGCGGCGGCGAAGAAGGCCGCGAGACGGTACTGGCCGTCGACACCGATGTTGAACAGGTTCATGCGGAAGCCGATGGCCACCGCGATGCCCGCCAGGTAGTACGTCGTCGCCTTGTTGATGATGTAGACCTGGCTGTCCGACTTGATGCCGTAGTCGAACATGATGCCGAAGGCGCTGAACGGCTCCTTGCCGGTGGCCGCGAGCACCAGGGCGGTGATCAGGAAGGCGGCGACGATCGCGAGCAGTGGTGCCGCGATGCCGAGGAGCACCCGCTCCTTGTCGAACTTCTTCATCGGGCCTCGTCCTCCGGGCCGTCGGTGCCCTCAGGGCTCTCATCGTGCTCAAGGTGACCGGCGGCGGCGCCGGTCATGGCCGAACCGAGCTCCTCCGGGGTGATGGTCGCCGGATCGGCGTCGGCGACCAGACGCCCGCGGTACATGACGCGCAGGGTGTCGGAGAGGCCGATCAGCTCGTCCAGGTCGGCGGAGATCAGCAGGACCGCCAGGCCCTCGCGGCGAGCCGAACGGATCTGGTCCCAGATCTGCGCCTGCGCGCCGACGTCCACGCCGCGGGTGGGGTGCGCGGCGATCAGCAGCTTGGGGTCGTGGCTCATCTCGCGGCCGACGATCAGCTTCTGCTGGTTGCCGCCGGAGAGGGAGGCCGCGGTGACCTCGATGCCCGGGGTACGGACGTCGTACTCGCGGACGATCCGCTCGGTGTCCTTGCGGGCGGCCTTGAGGTCGAGGATGGCGCCCTTGGAGTTGGGCTTCTCGGTGACGTGGCCGAGGATGCGGTTCTCCCAGAGAGGGGCCTCCAGGAGCAGACCGTGCCGGTGGCGGTCCTCGGGAATGCAGCCGATGCCGTCCTCGCGCCGCTTGCGCGTCGGGGCGGACGAGATGTCGGCGCCGTCGAGGGTCACGACACCCCGGTCGGCGTGGCGCATGCCCATGATCGTGTCGACGAGCTCGGACTGGCCGTTGCCCTCGACGCCGGCGATGCCGAGCACCTCGCCCTTGTGGATGGTGAAGGTGATGCCGCCGAGGACCGCGCGGACCACGCCGTCGGGGTCGACGGCGCTCAGCGACAGGTCCCGGACCGTCAGCATCGGCACGTCGGTGACCGTCGACTCGCGGGTCTCCGGCGACGGCAGCTCGGCGCCGACCATCAGCTCGGCGAGCTGCTTGGTCGTGGTGTGCCGCGGGTCGGCGGTGCCGACCGTGGTGCCGCGCCGGATGACGGTGATCTCGTCGGCGACCGACAGGACCTCGCCCAGCTTGTGCGAGATGAAGATGACCGTGAGGCCCTCGGCCTTGAGCTCGCGCAGGTTGTCGAAGAGCGCGTCGACCTCCTGCGGGACGAGCACGGCGGTGGGCTCGTCGAGGATCAGGGTGCGGGCGCCGCGGTAGAGAACCTTGAGGATCTCCACGCGCTGACGGTCGGCCACACCGAGGTCCTCCATGAGGGCGTTCGGGCGGACGCCGAGGCCGTACGCGTCGGAGATCTCCTTGATCTTGGCGCGAGCCTTGTCGCCGATGCCGTACAGCTTCTCGGAGCCGAGGACGACGTTCTCGAGGACGGTGAGGTTGTCCGCGAGCATGAAGTGCTGGTGCACCATGCCGACACCGCGGGCGATGGCGTCTCCGGGGTTGTTGAAGGTCACCAGCTCGCCGTCGACGGTGATGGTGCCCTCGTCCGGCTTCTGCATGCCGTAGAGGATCTTCATCAGGGTCGACTTGCCCGCGCCGTTCTCGCCCACGAGGGCGTGCACGGTGCCGCGGCGCACGGTGATGTCGATGTCGTGGTTGGCCACGACTCCGGGGAAACGCTTGGTGATGCCGCGGAGTTCTACGGCGTTGGGACTGCTGGGGCTGGAGGCTTTGATGGCGCACTCTCCTAGGCAGGGAGCGTGAGGAGGACGAGACGGAAACGCAGGCGCTGTCGGTGGCGAAAAATACCCTGTGGGCCGCGCGCTACGCGCGTAGCATCAGGAAAATCGTTCAACTGCCCACGGGGGTACGTGTGAAGGGGGCCCGGAGTGTCGGCCGAAGCCGCTCTCCGGGCCCCCCTCCGACGGAACGTCAGAGGGTCGTGGCGACCTTGATCTGGCCGTCGATGATCTTCTTCTTCGCCTCGTCCAGCTGGGCCTGGATGTCCTTGAGGTGGTCACCCGTGGTGGTCAGCGAGACGCCGTCCTCGGCCAGCGAGTAGACGTGCGTGCCGGTCGCCGGCTTGCCGTCCTGGACGGACTTGACGAGCTCGAAGACACCGGTGTCGACGTTCTTGACCATCGAGGTCATGATCGAGCCGGCGTACTTCGACAGGGCCGGGTCCTTGGCCTGGTCCGAGTCGACACCGATCGCCCAGGTGCCCGGCTTGGCGGCGACGGCCTCGATGGCACCGGCACCGGAGCCGCCCGCGGCGGCGTAGATGACGTCGATGCCCTTGTCGAGCATGCCCTTGGCGGCGGCCTTGCCCTTGTCCGGGGCGCCGAAGCCGGAGAAGTCCGTACCGGTGGACAGGTACTGGATCGTGACCGAGGCGTCCGGCTTGGTGTCCTTGACGCCCTGCTGGAAGCCGGCGGCGAACTTCTTGATCAGCGGGGTGTCGACGCCGCCGATGAAGCCGATCTTGCCGTCCTTGGACTTGAGCGCCGCCGCGACACCGGCGAGGTACGAGCCCTGCTCCTCGGTGAAGACGATCGAGTCGACGTTCTTCGCCTCGGAGACCGAGTCGACCAGGCCGAAGGTGGTCTTCGGGAACTTCGCGGCGACCTTGTCGATGGCGTCCTTGTAGGCGAAGCCGACACCGATGACGGGGTTGAAGCCGCCCTCGGCGAGGGACGTCAGGCGCTGCTCGCGGTCGGCCGGGGTCTCACCGGTCTTGGCGGTGAGCTCCTTGGTCTCGACGCCGAGGTCGGCCTTGGCCTTGTCGAGACCGCGCGCGGCGGAGTCGTTGAAGGAGTTGTCGCCACGGCCGCCGACGTCGTAGGCCATGCCGACCTTGATGGAGTCCGAGTCGGAGCTGGACTCGGTGGACGACTCACCGCAAGCGGTGGCGGTGAGAGCGAGGGCCGCAGTCGCGATGGACGCGGAAACGATCTTGGATACCCGGCGCAAGAGGAGGGTCCCTTCGAGACTGACCGAAAGCGCCTCTTCCGGCGCTGGTTTCGCGTGGATCGTAACGCGCGTAGATGTCAGTTAAAGACCCGTTCATGAGTCGTTATCGGATCGTCGCGAACCGGCCAGGGAGACCGTTAAGAAGGCCACCTGGGGCGACCGTCCCGGCACCGCCGGTTATACACCCCGTGACGGGGTCCGGACCCGGCCCGCGCGCCGACGCGCGGGCCGTTGGGCCGAATGGATGAACGGCGTTTCGGCCGTCCGGGTGCGGCCCGGCGGGCCCGGAGGTCAGCGCTTCGGCGCCGCGTCGATCAGGGCGGCGGCGGTGAAGAGCTCGACGCCGACCTCGATCGCCTCCTCGTCCACGTCGAAGTCACCCGCGTGCAGATCCCGGCGTGTCGTGTCCCCCGGGGCGCGGACGCCGAGTCGGGCCATGGCGCCCGGGACGTGCTCCAGGTACCAGGAGAAGTCCTCGCCGCCGAGGCTCTGCTCGGTGTCCTCGATCGCGTACAAGCCGCGCCGGGCGGTCATCGCGTCCCGGAGCAGCTCGGTGACGACCGGGTCGTTGACGACCGGCGGGACTCCGCGCACGTAGTTGATGGTCGACTTGGCGCGGTGCAGGGTGGCGATCTCGTCGATCGCCGCGTGCACCAGGTCCGGGGCTTCGCGCCAGCCGGGCAGGTCGAGGCAGCGGACGGTGCCGGAGAGCTCGGCGTGCTGCGGGATGACGTTGCAGGCGTGGCCGGCCTCGATCCGGCCCCAGGTGACCGCGAGGCCGGAGCGGGCGTCGACGCGGCGGGCGAGCAGCGCCGGGACGTCGGTGGCAATCCGGGCGGCGGCGGTGACCAGGTCGGTGGTGAGGTGCGGGCGGGCCGTGTGGCCGCCGGGGCCGTCGAGGGTGACCTCGAGCCGGTCGCAGGCGGAGGTGATGGGGCCGGGGCGCAGCCCGATCCGGCCCGCGTCCACCTTCGGGTCGCAGTGCACGGCGATGATCCGGCCGACCCCGTCCAGGACCCCGGACTCGATGGCGTCGGCGGCGCCGCCGGGCAGCACTTCCTCGGCGGGCTGGAAGATCAGCCGTACGGCGTTGGGGAGCAGCCCCTGCCGGTCGAGCTCGGCGAGGACCAGACCGGCGCCCAGGACGGTGGTGGTGTGGACGTCGTGTCCACATGCGTGGGCCCGGTTGGGCACGGTGGAGCGGTACGCGACGGTCTTCACGTCCGGGATGGGCAGCGCGTCGATGTCGGCGCGGATCGCCAGCATGGGACGGACCCGGTCCCAGGTGCCGATGTCACAGACGAGTCCCGTGCCCGTCGCGAGGACCTTCGGCGCCAGTCCGGCGGCCTCCAGGCGCGCCTTCAGCGCCGCGGTCGTACGGAACTCCTGGTTGCCGAGCTCGGGGTGCATGTGCAAGTCGCGGCGGAAGGCGATCAGTTCGCCGCGCAGCGAGGGGGACAGCGTTCCGGGCAGAGCGACGGAGCCGGGCTCACGGGACTTCAACTGGTTCACCTTTTGAAGGGTAGGCCCCTTCAGAGATCAACTGCCCGTTGATCACGAAAAGTTCAGCCCGATAGGGGAAAGAATCTCGGTTCGGCAGGCTTGACTGCCATCCCTTCTGGGTAAGCTCACCCGAATTCGAGCCGTTGTGAGGGCTGGGTCGCCTGGGCGGTCAGCCGGTCCACCTCGTGCGCGGCCGTGCCCGTGACCCCGGCGAGGAAGCCCTGGGCTCGCGGGGAGGCGTTCTCCTTGAGCCACTCGGGCGCGATCTCGCAGACGGCGACCTTGACCCCGGTGCCGACCAGGGCGAGCGGCAGGGTGTGCACGACCGTCGAGGGGAAGCTGACGACGGTACGGCCGATCGGGCCGCGCCGGGCGATCAGCTCGAGCGGCAGGTCGGGCCGGACGATCTCCAGACCGGTCTCCACCGCGATCCGGTGCAGCTTCTCGGTGGACTCCCTGCGGTGCGCGAAGTAGCGGGTCGCGCCGTGGGTGCGGGCCAACTCGGCGACGGCGAGCGCGTACTGGTCGGCGTCGACCACGCCCGTCTCGACCAGCGAGGTGCCGACCAGGTCGGCGCCCTTGGTGATGCGGGGCGGGCCGAAGCGGGACCGGGTCCAGGCGAAGGTGTTCTGGGTGACGGTGGTCCCGGGCGGCGGCTCGACCGGGAGCGAGGTGAAGATCTCGACCGTACGGCGCGCGTTGGGGGCCAGCTTGCGGCGGGCGGCCGCGGTGACCGGGGCGAGCACGAGTTCGCGCGGCCCCCGGCTGCCACCGCGCCGGTGCCAGCGCACGAGGCGCTCGCCCCGGGCCAGTTGGGCGGCGTACTCCATGGTGGCGGTGCCGTCGTCGACGACGGTGAGGTGCTTGGGCGCGAAGAGCGTCAGGAGCAGCTGGACGTAACGGGAGAACGGGTCCCCGACGATGATCCGCTCCGCGGACCGCAGCAGCGGAGCGAGCTCCCGCAGGGTCCGCGCGAGCGAGCCACGCCCGCCGCGGGCCTCCTGCCAGCGGACGGTGAACCCGTCGTCGCGGGCCAGCTGCGCCATCCGGCGCAGCTGGCCGCGCGACATCGGGTCGGTCGGCGAGAGCACGACGAGCGTGAAGTCGGACCGGGCGGGCGTGACGGCCGCGGTGACGGCGGTGCCGTCGCCGCGGGGGTCGGTGCCGTCGGCCGTGCCGTGGGCGCGTGCTGCCTCGCCGTCGTCGCGGTGGTCCCTTCCCTCGGCCGTGCCTCCGACGGGCGCTGCCTCGCCGTCGTCGGCGGGCCCGGCGGTCGTCCGGCTGACGCCGACGACCGGGGATGCGTGGCCGTGCGGGTCCTGCAGGCCCTGCGGGCCGTGGGGGCTGGCGGGAGTGGAGCCCTGCGCGCGGTCGGCGGCCGCGCCGACGAGCGGCCCGGCGGAGCCGGTGGCCGCCTGGCCGTCGGCCCGTGCGCGGTCGGCCGACCGCTCGGCGGTGCCGTCGGGGCCGGTGCCCCGCGTGGCCTCGGCCGGCCGCTCGACGGTGCCGTCCGGGGCCGTGACCCGCCCGCCCTCGGCCGCGAGGCCGGGCTGCTCGCCGGCGCGGGCGGTGCGCGCGTCGGCGGCGGGGGCCGTCGAGGCCTCGGGCGGCTCGGTCGCGTGTATCGCGGCCCCCCGGCCGTCGGGGGCGGGTGTGCCCCCGACGGTGAGGGACTGGGCGTGCGCCCACTCCAGGACGTTCAGGAGCTGGACAGGGCTCTCGACGAACGCCAGCCGGCCGGTCATGCGGCGACAGACCCCTGGACCCGGCGGAGCTTCTTCATCGGGCCGAGCTCCGACTCGTAGACCTTCTTGACGCCGTCACCGAGCGCGGTCTCGATCGTGCGGATGTCGCGGACCAGGCGCTGCAGGCCCTGCGGCTCGACGGACGCGGCCTGGTCGGAACCCCACATGGCGCGGTCGAGGGTGATGTGACGCTCGACGAACGTGGCGCCGAGGGCGACGGCGGCCAGCGTGGTCTGCAGGCCGGTCTCGTGGCCGGAGTAGCCGATCGGGACGTTCGGGTACTCCTCCTTCAGCGTGTTGATCACGCGGAGGTTGAGCTCCTCGGCCTTCGCCGGGTACGTGGACGTCGCGTGGCAGAGCAGGATGTTGTCCGAGCCGAGGACCTCGACCGCGTGGCGGATCTGCTTCGGCGTCGACATGCCGGTGGAGAGGATGACCGTGCGGCCGGTCTCGCGCAGGGCGCGCAGCAGCTCGTCGTCCGTGAGGGAGGCGGAGGCGACCTTGTGGGCCGGGACGTCGAACTTCTCCAGGAAGGCGACGGCCTCGGTGTCCCACGGGGAGGCGAACCAGTCGATGCCGCGCTTCTTGCAGTGCTCGTCGATGGCGCGGTACTCGTCCTCGCCGAACTCCACGCGGTGGCGGTAGTCGATGTAGGTCATCCGGCCCCAGGGGGTGTCCCGCTCGATGTCCCACTGGTCGCGCGGGGTGCAGATCTCCGGCGTGCGCTTCTGGAACTTCACGGCGTCGCAGCCGGCCTCGGCGGCCACGTCGATGAGGGCGAGCGCGTTCTCCAGGTCACCGTTGTGGTTGATGCCGATCTCACCGGTCACGTAGACGGGGTGGCCGGGGCCCGCGGTCTTGCTGCCGAAGGTGCGGAGGCGAGAGGTCATGGTTCTGGTGTTCCTTAGCGGTTGGGGGAGAGGAGCTCGGGCCCGAGGAGCCAGGCCGCGATCTCGCGGACGGCTCCTGAGCCACCGGGGGTGAGGGTCACCGCACGGGCGGCGGCCCGTACGGAGTCGTGCGCGCTCGCCACCGCGACGGGCCAGCCGACGAGGTGGAAGCACGGGAGGTCGTTGACGTCGTTGCCGGCGTAGAGGACGCGCTGCGGGTCGATGCCCTGTTCCTCGCACCACTGCTTGAGGGCGAGGTCCTTGCGGTCGATGCCGTGCAGGACGGGGATCTGGAGCTTGCGGGCGCGGGCCGCGACCACCGCGTTCTGCTCGGTCGAGAGGATCAGGACCGGCATGCCCGCCCGGCGCAGCGCCGCGATGCCGAGGCCGTCGCCGCGGTGCGCGGAGACGAACTCGTGGCCCTCGGAGTCGAGGTGGACGCGGTCGTCGGTCTGCGTGCCGTCGAAGTCGAGGACCACGGCGTCGATGTCCTCGAAGCCGGGGACGACCGGGGTGTCGAGCAGCGGCGCGAGGGCGCGGGCGCGGGCGAGGTCGTGCGGGTCGTCGATCTCCAGGACCCGCAGGGGGTCGGTGACGACGAGCTCCGTGCGGCCGAAGAAGCGGTGGTTGTGGGTACGGAAGCCCTCGGCGGCCATCGCGTAGACGGCGCCGGTCTCCAGGTACTCGGGCTCGCGGTCCTGCCGGCGGGGGCGGAAGGACTTGTCGTGGTTGACGCCCGTGGTGCCCTGGGGGGTCTCCCGCCACAGGAAGCCGTGGCTCGGGGCGGCCGTGAAGGCCGTGTCGGCGCCCTCGGTGATCTTCTCGACGGTGCCGTTGACCTCCTCCGCCGTGATGAAGGGGCTCGTGCACTGGACGAGGAGGACCACGTCCACGCGGCGGCCGCTGGTCGCCTCGAAGGCGTCCATGGCGTGCAGGACGGCCGACTCGCTGGTCGCGGTGTCGCCCGCGATCGCCGCCGGGCGGTGGATCGCCTCGGCTCCGGCCGCGCGGGCCGCGGAGGCGATCGCCGCGTCGTCCGTGGAGACGACGACGTCGGTGACCAGGCGGGCGTCCAGGCAGGCCCGGACGGCGCGGGAGACGAGCGGGACGCCCGCGACCGGGGTGAGGTTCTTGGCGGGGACGCCCTTGGAACCGCCCCGCGCCGGGATGACGGCAAGCACGGTCGTGGTCATCAGAGTTCTCCAAGCCGGCGGATGACGGGCGCCACGCGCTGGACGCCGTGGCGGTACGCGCCCCGCGCCGCCTCCCGGACGATCCGGCGCAGCCCGCTGTCGCGGGTCGGCGTCGCGGTCACGTCCAGGCGGTGGCGGGCGAGGATCCCGGGCAGGTAGCCGGGGGCCGTCTCCGCTGTGTAGTAGGGGTCGATCGGGGGCAGCGCGGGTCCCGCGAGCAGCTCGGCGACCCGCTCGCGGGCCGCGTCGAAGGCCTTGTCGTACCCGCCGTCGGCGGCCACGCCCTGGCGGGAGAGCCACTCCTCGTCGGCCTTCGGGCGGATGTCCGCGTCGAGCCGGTCGAAGGAGGTCAGCAGCCCCGAGCCGATGAAGTGGTGGTTGCCGAGGACCTCGCGCACGCCCATGTCGCTGAGGATCGCCGTGGGGATCCGCCGGTGCAGCGCTTCCAGCGCGGCCGTCGAGGAGACCGTGACCAGCAGGTCGGTGCGGTCCAGGACCTCGCCCATGTGCCCGTACACCAGGCGGAAGTTGGGCGGGACGTCCAGGTCGCGCACCAGCTTCTGGTACGGCAGCTCCTCCAGGTGCGTGGTGTGCTCGCCCGGCTTGGAGCGGAGCTTCAGCAGCACCTCACGGCCCGGGTGCTTCCGTGCGTGGTCGACGAGCCGCCCGAGCAGGTACGCGCGGTCGGCGCGGGTCACCGGCACGGACGGCTGGGCGGCGAAGACGAGGGTGTCCCGGCCGGCCTCGGGGGCGTAGGGCGCGCCGCCGAGGAACGGCAGCGCGGCCTCCACCACGGAGGAGGCGTCGGCGCCCACTCCTTCGTACACGGCGCGGAAACGCTCCGCGTCGTGGCGGGAGTTGGCGAGGACGACGTCGGCGCCGTGGCGCAGCAGGAGACCGTCGGCGAGCTTCTCGTAGACGACACCCACATAGCCGGTGACGATCACCGGACGGCGTTCCAGGCCGAGGTCGGCGATCCCCTGGAGGACCGCGCGGACCGTGCCGCCGACGAGGGCGAGGACGACGAGGTCGTACCCTCCGTCCCGTACCTCACGAAGGAACTCCGCGCCCGTCACCTCGCGCGGGGGCGTGTCGGACACCCCGGTCTCGGCGAGCTGGCGCGCGGTGGGAGTGGCCCGACCGCGAAGAACGAATCCGGTGGGCTCGGAAGCCGCTATACGACGCGCGGTGAGCGCGCCCCATTTCCACCGGGTGTCGGAGTCGGCGAGTACGGCAATGCGTACTCGATCATGGGTACTTGCTGGCACGTCGAGGACGCTAGATAGGCATTTCGTTCGCTGGCCCAACTGAGCCACAACAAACGGTGAACAGAGCCTTCCCGCACGTTGAAAACGGACAGGATCGGGGGCGGTTAAGGCTCCCGCCTCTTCGTGTTCACCGAACATCCCTCTGTCGGCCAGAACGAAGGCCGGACCGGCGCCTAGCGTCGGCCGGGTGGTCAAGCTCTCCGTCGTCGTGCCGTTCTACAACGTGCAGACATACGCCCCCGACACCCTGACAAGCCTGCGCGCGAATGCCCGCGAGGACTTCGAATTCCTGCTCGTCGACGACTGCTCGACGGACGGAACGCCGGAGATCCTCGAACGGGCCGCGCGCGAGATCCCGGGGGCCGTCCTGCTCCGACACGAGGAGAACCAGGGTCTTGCCACGGCGCGCAACACCGGTCTCGACTCCGCCCGGGGCGAGTACCTCGCCTTCCTCGACGGCGACGACTGGCTGGCCCCCGGCCACCTGGCCCGCCTGGTGACGGCCATGGACGGGCTCGGCTGCGACTTCCTCCGTACCGACCACGTGGTGAACACGGGCCGGGTCCGGTCGGTGAAGCGCGCTCCGATCGGGCTCCGGAACGAGGTGCTCCGTCCCCGCGACGCGATCCTGCCGGCCCACCGGACGACCTCCGTCGACTACCCGTACGCCTGGGCGGGGATGTACCACCGGCGGCTGCTCGACCGCGGCCTGCTCCACTTCACCCCCGGTCTGCGGACGGCGGAGGACCGGCCGTGGATCTGGAAGCTGCACCGGGAGGCGGAGTCCTTCGCGGCGGTGAGCACGCTCGGGATCTTCTACCGCCGAGGCGTCTCCACTTCTCTGACCCAAATCGGCGATATCCGCCAACTCGATTTCATCCGGGCCTTCGATCAGGTGATCGAGGAAACGGTGAACGACGTGGACGCGGAGCGGCTTCTCCCGAAAGCCGTCCGTACGTATTGCGCCCTCATTTCGCACCACGTCTCCTCCATTGAACGATTCGAACCGGCGGTGGCGAAGAAATTGCGCTCGATGAGTGCGGCGGCGCTGAAGCGCATGCCCCAGGACGTACTCGGCGAGGCGCTGTCCTCGATGGACGAGGAGCGGGCGGGCGTGCTGCGCAAGCTGCGCCGGCGCCGCGCGGGCTCCGTCGCCCGGACCGCGGGCTCGGGGGTCGCCGCGTGAGGACCACTCAGATCTTCTACGCCTCCACGCTGTACGGCGCGACGACGCTGGCCGCCGCCCTGGACAGCGGCTGCTTCGGCCCGGCCGACCGGCGGCTGCTGCTCGTCGGCAACAACGCGGCGGTACCGGAGACCACGCCCGCCCTCGACGAGATGCCCGGCTTCGAGAAGCTGCGCGGCCGCTTCGACTCCGTCCTGTCCTGGAACGAGGCCATCGAGCCGCTCCACCCGGCGGGCTGGTCGCCGCGGAACGACGACGTACCGCTGCTCGAACGCCATCTGCGGAAGATCTGGGACCTCGGCGACGACCGGATCGAGATCGCCCTGGAGTCCGTGCAGGTGGCGCCCGCGCTGACGATCGCGCGGCTGTTCCCCGAGGCCGCCCTCGACGTGTACGCCGACGGCCTGATGAGCTACGGCCCCACCCGTAACAAGATCGACCCGCTGGTCGGCGAGCGGGTCAGGCGGCTGCTCCACCTCGACCTGGTGCCGGGGCTCGCGCCGCTGCTGCTCGGCGAGTTCGGTCCCGAGGCGGAGGTGGTGCCGGCGGAGGCGTTCACCAAGGTGGTGGCGGAGCTCGCGGGTTCGGCCGCCTCCTCGGACGCCGGCGAGGACGGCCCGGCGCTGCTGCTCGGCCAGTACCTGGCGGCGCTCTCGCTGCTGAGCCCGGCCGAGGAGGAGGAGCTGCACGTACGGATGGTCAAGGGCGCGGTCGCGCGCGGGCACCGGCGGCTCGTCTTCAAGCCGCACCCCACGGCGCCGGACGCGTGGACCCGGCGGCTCGCCCAGGAGGCGGAGGCGCTCGGCGCCGAACTGACCGTCCTGGACCGGCCGGTGCTCGCCGAGGTGGTGTACCGGGAACAGCGCCCCGCCCTTGTGGTGGGCTGCTTCTCGACGGCCCTGATGACGGCGCACGCCTTCTACGGGATCCCGGTGGCCCGGGTCGGCACCCGGATGCTCCTGGAGCGGCTGACCCCGTACCAGAACAGCAACCGCGTCCCGGCGACCCTCGTCGACGCGCTCGTCCCTGACCTGGAGGCGGACGGCGCGCAGGCCGCGTCCCCGGACGCGACCTGGGACGCGGAGGCCCTCGCGGGCCTGGTCGCGGCGGTCGGCTTCGCGATGCAGCCCAAGATCCGCCCGGACCTGCGCGAGGCGGCGGTCCGCCACCTCTCGGGCCCCCTCGCCGAGCGGACCCGCCACTACTTCAAGCTCCGCCGCCTCACCGTCCTCGGCCTCCCCGGCGGCATCCCGGTCCCCCGCCACCCGAAGGTCCGCCGCCTGGCCCGCCGCGCCCTGAAACTGCGGCGCATGCTGAGGCGCTAGCCGAGCCCGCCCCCGGCGGGCGTCCTGCCCGCCGGGGCCGTGGAGTTCACGCGCGCGTGACCGGTTCCTGGAGTTCCGTCACCCACTTCGCGCGGTCCTCCGCGTACTCCAGGTAGAGCTCGCGGGAGTAGCCCGTCGAGCGGTAGCCGTGGGCGCCGATCCAGGTGGCCAGGGTCTGGACGGTCGGAAGGATGTCCTCCATCGAACCGCGGTGCACGACCGTGGCCGCCTCGTCCAGGCCGGGCAGGTCGACGACGTCGACGCCGGCCACCGCCTCCGTGCCGGCGGGGAGCGTCATCCCCGCGTGGACGACGATCGAGCCGTCGCCGCGGCCCGCGTCCTCGTAGTACGCGATCCCCGGGCCGAACCCGGTGACCCCCGCCGCCACCAGGCGCGCGCACAGCTCCTCGTACAGCGGCTGGATGACCGGGCCGATCTCGCCGGGGCCGAAGCCGGCGGCCACTCCGCTCAGCTCGCCGAGCCGCACCGGGGGAATCCTCTTGATCACGACGTCCTGCGTGGGCATGTGCCCCTCGCTCTCGATGGCTCGGAGCCGCGCGCCGACCTGGGCGAGCCGTCCCGCCGCCTCCGCCAGGGCCGTCTCCAGCTCGGCCTGGCGCAGCCGCAGCATGCCGCGCAGCTCCTCCGCGCCGACGTGCTCGTCGAGGATCGTCCCCACCTGTTCGAGGGTGAAGCCGAGCTCCTTGAGCGCGATGACACGGTTGAGCCGGGCGAGCTGGTCCGCCTCGTAGTGGCGGTAGCCGCTGTGCGGGTCGACATGGGCCGGGCGCAGCAGTCCGATGGCGTCGTAGTGGCGCAGCATGCGGACCGACACCCGCCCGTGCCGGGCGAAGTCTCCGATGGTGAACATGACGACTCCTACGACACGGCCTCACACGGTGTCAGGGTCAAGCGGCGCTGCTGAGCGAGAGCTTCGCGGCGAAGCCGAGGAAGAGGGCGCCCGCGGCGGTGGTCGCGCCCGCCGAGAGGCGCTTGCGGCGGCGGAAGGCGGCGGCGAGCCGCGTGCCGCCGAATATCAGCATCGTGAGGTAGAGGAAGCTGCCGACCTCCATCAGGGTGCCGAGCACCAGGAAGGAGAGCGCCGGGTAGGCGTATCCGGGGTCCACGAACTGCACGAAGAAGGAGATCAGGAAGAGGATCGCCTTCGGGTTGAAGAGGCTGATGATCAGCGCCCTGCGGTAGGGGTTCTCCCCCGCGGCGGCCGGGGCCTGTCCGCTCTCCTCGTCGAGCACCTCGTTCCGGCCGCGCCACATCGACCAGGCCGAGCGCATCATCCCGTACGCCATCCACGCCAGATAGCCCGCGCCCGCGTACTTCACGATCATGAAGAGCAGGGGCGTGGTCTGGAGCAGCGAGGCGGCGCCGAGCGCGGCCAGCGTCATCAGGATCGCGTCGCCGGTGAAGACGCCGGCGGCGGCCTTGTACCCGGTCCGCGTGCCCTTGCGGGCGGCGACGGACAGCACGTACAGCGAGTTCGGCCCCGGCAGCAGGATGATGAGGACGAGGCCCACGAGATAGGTCGGAAGATCGGTGACACCCAGCATGAAACGGAGTGTCGCACGGGGGTACGACAACCCGCTCCCACGTTTCGCATCGCGGAAGATCAGAACGCGCGGGTCGGTACGCGCCCGTGGGTACCCGGGTCCGCACCCGCCCGTCGGAACCCCCCGTCAGAACGCGTCCGTGGGGACGTACGTGCCCCAGACCTCCCGCAGCGCGTCGCAGACCTCGCCGACCGTCGCCCGCGCCCTGAGCGCGTCCTTCATCGGGTACAGGACGTTCTCCGTGCCCCGCGCCGCCCGCTGGAGCTCGGCGAGGGCCGCGGCCACCGCCGTCCCGTCGCGCTCGGCGCGCAGCCGTGCCAACCGCTCCGCCTGCTGGGCCTCGATCGCCGGGTCGACGCGCAGCGGCTCGTACGGTTCCTCGACGTCGATCGTGTAGCGGTTGACGCCGACGACGACCCGCTCGCCGCTGTCGGTCTGCTGCGCGATCCGGTACGCGGAGCGCTCGATCTCGCCCTTCTGGAAGCCGCGTTCGATCGCCTCGACCGCGCCGCCGAGATCCTCGACCTTCCGCATCAGCTCGAGCGCGGCGGCCTCGACGTCGTCCGTCATGCTCTCCACGACGTACGAGCCGGCGAACGGGTCGACGGTGGCGGTCACGTCCGTCTCGTACGCGAGCACCTGCTGCGTGCGCAGCGCGAGGCGGGCGGACTTGTCCGTCGGCAGGGCGATGGCCTCGTCGAAGGAGTTGGTGTGCAGCGACTGCGTACCGCCGAGGACGGCCGCGAGGCCCTGGACGGCCACCCGGACGAGGTTGACCTCGGGCTGCTGCGCGGTGAGCTGCACCCCGGCGGTCTGGGTGTGGAAGCGGAGCATCAGCGACTTGGGGTTCCGCGCGCCGAACTCCTCCCGCATGACCCGCGCCCAGATCCGGCGGGCCGCCCGGAACTTGGCGACCTCCTCCAGGATCGTCGTCCGGGCCACGAAGAAGAACGAGAGGCGTGGCGCGAAGTCGTCCACGTCCATGCCGGCGGCGACGGCGGTACGGACGTACTCGATGCCGTCGGCGAGGGTGAACGCGATCTCCTGCGCGGGCGAGGCACCGGCCTCGGCCATGTGGTAGCCGGAGATCGAGATGGTGTTCCACTTCGGGATCTCCGCGCCGCAGTACTTGAAGATGTCCGCGATCAGCCGCAGGGAGGGCTTGGGCGGGAAGATGTACGTGCCGCGCGCGATGTACTCCTTGAGCACGTCGTTCTGGATCGTGCCCGTCAGCCGCTCGGCCGGGACGCCCTGTTCCTCCCCCACGAGCTGGTAGAGCAGCAGGAGGAGGGCGGCGGGCGCGTTGATGGTCATCGAGGTGGAGACCTCGCCGAGCGGGATCCCGTCGAACAGCACCCGCATGTCGTCGATCGAGTCGATGGCGACTCCGACCTTGCCGACCTCGCCGTGCGCGATCGGGGCGTCCGAGTCGTGCCCCATCTGGGTCGGCAGGTCGAAGGCGACGGAGAGGCCCGTCGTGCCGTTCGCGATGAGCTGCCGGTAGCGGGCGTTGGACTCGACGGCGGTGCCGAAACCCGCGTACTGCCGCATCGTCCAGGGCCGGCCGGTGTACATGCTCGGGTACACCCCGCGCGTGAACGGGTACGCGCCCGGCTCGCCCAGTCTCTCGGCGGGCTCCCACCCGGCCAGGGCCTCCGGTCCGTAGACCGGCTCGATGGGCAGTCCCGACTCCGACTCGCGCACCATGCGTCGCGCCTCTCGTTGAGATCTCGCTTGTGTCACAGCATGGTCCGGGCTGCCGCCCGGTGCGCAACCAAGGGCGCGCGGGAAGCATCAAAGAGGTACACAAGCTGATTCCCCGGGGGGCTACAGATGCGCCGTTCTTCCGTCATACGCAGAACAGTCATGGGCAGGGCACTCATGGCCACGGTCGCCGTGGCGATCGCCACGGGCTGTACGGCCCAGGCGGCCGGCGGCTCGGGTGGCTCCGGTTCCTCGCCGTCGACCGGGGGGAAGCCGTCGACGTCCGCCTCCGCCCCGGCCACGGAAACGCCGTCCACGCCCCCGAGCGGTACGCCGACGACGGACGACAAGCCGTCCTCCGCGACGCCCAGCGCCTCCGCCACCACCCCGCAGCCGGCCGGCAAGGTCCTGATGAAGGACGGGGACGAGACCGAGAAGGTGCGCGAGCTGCAGGCGCGGCTGCGGCAGATCGGCTACTTCGACCGGGCGCCCACCGGCTTCTACGGCTCGATCACGGGCAAGGCCGTCAAGGCCTTCCAGAAGAAGCGGGAGCTGCCGGAGACCGGCTCGGTGGACGAGGTCACCTGGCAGAAGCTGACGGCGATGACCCGCAAGCCGACGGCCGCGGAGCTGAAGCCGGCCACCACCAACACCCTGGACACGCCGGACCCGCGCTGCATGACCGGCCGGGTGCTGTGCATCAGCAAGGAGACCCGCACGCTGGCGTGGATGATCGACGGCAAGGTCGTCTCGTCGATGGACGTCCGCTTCGGTTCGGAGAACACCCCGACCCGCGAGGGCATCTTCCAGGTCGACCGCAAGGTCCGTAACGACTGGTCGAAGCTGTACAAGACGCCGATGCCGCTCTCGATGTACTTCAGCCGCGGCCAGGCCGTGCACTACTCGGCGGACTTCGCGGCCCGCGGCTACAACGGGGCCTCGCACGGCTGCGTCAACGTCCGGGACCGGGCGAAGCTCTCCACCCTCTTCGACCAGGTGAAGGTCGGCGACAAGGTCGTCGTGCACTGGTAGGCACCAGGTACGGGCAGTAAGGGGCGCGGGTGGGACCGGGGGAACGTGTCCCACCCGCGCCGGTGCGCGGAGCCGAAGGTACGGGGGGAACCCCGGCTCACGCGCGGCCGATGACCAGTCGGCTCACTCTGTACTGCGCCGACAGGCCGAAAAGTGTCACACCGTGTTCATCGAAGGGACTCCGAGCAGGTCCCTGAGAGGCGTGGGGGCGGGGTCGACGGCCCGGTTCTGGGCCAGAACGCGCCCCGGAGTCGCGTCAGGAGCGGAGGCGCGGTCCTTGGTGCGGCTGTCGCTCCAGTCACCCTTGCCGTCGCCCCACGAGTCCTCGCCGTTCCCGTCCGAGCGGGCGGGGTCGGCCAGGACCCGGTCGCAGAAGCGGCGCAGGCTCTCGCCGGTGCGTGCCGACTGCGCGAGCCGGCGCTTGGCGGTCTCGTCGATGCGGCCCGCGCGGAAGTCCTCGCAGGCCTTGGTGAGCTTGGCGCCGGACGATTCGCCGCCCTTGTCCACCGGGGCGGTGGTCTTCCCCGGTTCCGGGGTGCCGTCGCCCGTACCGCCCGCGCCGCCCTTGCCGCCCGAACCCTCGGGCGTACCCGTGCCGTCGCCGGAGCCGGTCGTACCGGAGGGCGTGGGGCTGAGCGGCGCCGAGGGGGACGCGCCGGGCGGGCTGTGGTCGCCGGTGCCGGGCACCGAGGGCGTGACCATGTCGACGCGCGGCCCCGGCGACTCCGAGGAGTCCGGGGAGTGCGAGGAGACCGGTCCCGGGGTGTCCGCCGCCGACACGGAGCCGGCCGGGGTCGGGCCGTCCGTGGTGAACGGCAGCATGCCGGAGCCCGAGGCGACGGCGACCCCGCCGACCGCCACGGCGGCGACCGCGGCCGCGAGTCCGTACCGCAGCGAGCGGCCCCAGCGCCGGGCGGCCCGCGCCCGGCTGATCCGTACCGCGCCGAGTTCGGCGACGGCCTGCGGGGCGGGCGGGGCGTGGGGGGCGGAACGCACGGTCAGGCCCCGCGCGGCGGCGGCCGCGCGGAAGGCGGCCAGCGCGTCAGCCTCACCCGGGAGTTCGACGTCCACCGCGTGGGCCAGGGGCGCCGGGCGGACCTCCGCGAGTGCCCTGGCCAGCCGGTCTGCCTCGGTACGGGTGTGATCGTCGACGGCGTCGACCGGTTCGCCGCGCAGCAGGCTCTCCGCGGCTTCCTGGTCGAGCCACTGGTACCGCTCGTCGGCCATCACATGTCCTTCTGCGTCCGCGCGCGCGATTGCGTCACACCACCGGGGGCCTGGACCCCCGGCCCGCGACCGCGCTGCGGCGGTACGCCCCCGAGGGGAGCGGCCCCGCCGTCGCCCTCGGCACCGAGGAGTTCGGCGAGCCTTTTGAGGCCGCGGTGGGCCGCGGTCCGTACGGCCCCGGGGCGCTTCCCGAGGGTGTCGGCGGCGCTCTTGGCGTCCAGGCCGACCACGACGCGGAGGACCACGGCCTCGGCCTGGTCCTGCGGAAGTTGGGCTATCAGGTGCATGGTGTCGCCGGTGGCGAGTGCTTCCAGTGCCTCGTCCGCGGTGTCGGACTCGGCGGGTTTGTCGGTGAGTTCGGTCTCGTCGCCGCCGGTCGCGGGGCGTCGGCCGCGCATCCGGATGTGGTCGAGTGCCCGGTTGCGGGCGATCCTGGCGGCCCAGCCGCGGAACCGGTCGGCGTCGCCGCTGAAGCGGTCGAGGTCGCGGGCTATCTGGAGCCAGGACTCCGAGGCGACGTCCTCGGCGTCGGCGTCACCGACGAGCGAGCGCAGGTAGCCCAGCAGCCGGGGGTGCACGGCGCGGTACACAGTACGGAAGGCGTCCTCGTTCCCGTCCTGCGCAGCGAGCACCGCGGCTGTCAGCTCCGCGTCCTCCCCCAGCACTCCCCACCCTTGTTCGTCATCACGGCTGGTCACCACCGCCGTACCGGTCGGCACCCAGCAGACGCTACGTGCTTCTCGGCCACAGCGTCCATGTACGTCCGCTCTTTGTGCAACTTGCAACCAACTTGGGACATCGGCGGTCGTCGGCGGTGGTGTGACAGAAAACGCTTGTACGGCGCTGAAGGGAGTACGGGGCCGTGCTGCGGCTCCGCGGACGACGACCGGGGCCTCTCCTGTGGGGGGTGGCGGCCCCGGTCGTCCTCCTTTTCCGCCCGGTTCAGGGCCCCTTGCCACGTGGCGACCACCGCTCCGGGCCCCGCACGCCCCGCCGACTGTCAACCGATGGTTGACAGTCCGGGAGTGTCAACCTAGGGTTGCACTCATGACGAACCCAGTCGGTATGACCATCCCTGTCCGGCTCGACGACCTCATCGAAGCGATCAAGAAGAGCAACACCGACGCGCTCGACCAGCTGTCGAACGCGGTGATCGCGGCGGACCACCTCGGCGACGTGGCCGACCATCTGATCGGACACTTCGTCGACCAGGCCCGGCGCTCCGGTGCCTCCTGGACCGACATCGGCAAGAGCATGGGCGTCACCCGCCAGGCGGCCCAGAAGCGCTTCGTCCCCAAGGACCCCGACACGGAGAAGATGGACCCGAACGCCGGGTTCAGCCGCTTCACCCCCCGGGCCAGGAACGTCGTCGTGGCCTCCCAGAACGAGGCGACGGCCGCCCGGAACGCCGAGATCGCCCCCGGGCACGTGGCCCTCGGCCTGCTCGCCGAGCCCGAGGGGCTCGCGGTGCTCTGGATGGCCTCGCAGGGCGTGACGCCCGAGGCGCTGCGCGAGGCGGTCACCCCGACGCTGCCGCCGGCGGCCGAGGAGGTGCCCGCGCTCGTCCCGTACGACGCGGCGGCGAAGAAGGTGCTCGAACTGACCTTCCGCGAGGCGCTCCGGCTCGGCCACAACTACGTCGGCACGGAGCACGTCCTGCTCGCGCTGCTCGAGTTCGAGGACGGCGAGGGGGTCCTGACGGGCCTCGGCCTGACCAAGGCGCGGGCGGAGGCGGACATCGCGGCGACGATCGAGCAGCTCGCGGTGAAGCCGGCGGAGTAGCGGGGACGCGTAGGGGGCGGGCGCCATACCGGGCACCCGCCCCCTACGCGTACGTCTCAGGCCGTACGGGCCCGGCGGGAGACCACCGCGCGGAGCACCCGGCCGCCCTCCGTGGAGAGTTCGCGGGCCCGGCGCAGCCCGGTCGGCCCGTGGGAGACGGACTCCAGGACCGACTGCTGCCGGCGCAGCTCGCCCGCGAGGAGCGGCCCCGCCCCGGTCGCGTCCCCGGCGCGGCACCGCTCGATCAGCTCGTCCGTGACCTCGGCGGCCTCGTACCGGCCGTGCAGAGCGAGCGCGCTGACGGAACATCCGGCGGCCCAGACCCGCAGCGCGCCCTCGGCCCACTCGGCGGGGGCTGTGCCCAGCATCTCCCGTACGAGCCCGGCCGCCGTGCCCGCCGTACCGGTGCCGTCCAGCTCGATCCGGGCCTTGGCGACCGCCTCGCCCCAGGCATCGCCGTCACCCCGGGCCACGGCGGCCCAGACGGGTCGCAGCACGTCCCCGCCTTCGGGGGCGAGCAGCGGCAGACAGCGGTCCAGACAGGCGAGCCCGGCAGCCGCCAGACTCCGCTCGTCGGCCCGGTCGATCAGTTCCAGCAGGCTCATCGAGGCCTCCCGTCGCGGTCGCGGCACTGCCTCTTACTGCGCCACCTGGCGTGATTTCGTCACTACGCGGCCGGAATCATGCCAGTGGCCTCGTGGTGCTGCATAGAGGTCAGACCGGGGCTACCGCTCACCGTGGGGCTTCGCACCACAGGTCTTCTCGTTGAAGACCTCGACCGGGCACTTGGCCCGGGTGGCCCTCGCGCCGTCCTTGATCCGGCCGTCGCTCGTCACCAACGGCACGTCATACCCCTCGGCGAGCGCCACGTACACGGCGTCGTAGGCGCTGAGGTTGGCGTTCAGCTCACGCACGCGCGGCAGCAGAAAGAGATGCTCCGACCTGCGGAGCGGGAGCTCGGCGAAGGCGGCGCAGGCGTCGTCCAACTCCCTGCCGGTCAGCTTGCCGCCGCGACGACCGCCAAGGAGCGCGGACATCACCTCGACGTCCACCAGATGGGGAGCGAGAAGGCGCTCCCCCGTGACGCGTTCCCGTAGCGCCGCACCGACCGGCCCGACGTCGGCGATCAGCATGACGAGCGCACCGGCGTCGACCACGATCACTGGTGCCGCCTCGCCCGGTCGACGTCATCGAGCACGTCCTGGGTCGAGAGCCGCGCCGTGGCCCGGTTCTGGACGCGGGCGATCACGTCCTCCAGCGAAGGCGCCGCGGCTTCCTGCTCCAGCAGCGTCCGGGCGTAAGCCTGCAGCGACTGCCGGCGGCGGGCGGCCCTTGTCTTCAGCTCGGCCAGCGCTTCCTCGGACAGGTCTCGCACATAGAGGGTAGCCATGCGACAACTTTAGCCGCATTGCAAGCATTCTGCTAGCACTCGCTCAGTGGACCGCGGCGCCCGGCCCCCTTCACCGGACCCGCACCGCGAGCGCCCGGAACTGGTCCCAACTGGCCGTCGGGGTCCGGGCGTCCCACAGCTTCTGCGCCGTCGCCGTCAGCGGCATCCGAATCCCGTCGGCCACCTGCGTCGCCGTCTGCGCCTGGGACAGGTCGCACCAGACCGCGAACCGGCCGCCGAGGATCTGGGGGCCGTACCGCGCCGGAACGGGCGTCGTGCCGCGCAGGACCAGCGGGGTCCACTGCTCGTAGATCCGGCGGCCCGTGGGGTACGTGAACTCGTTCGGCTCCCCGAGGACGTAGTAGAGGAACTCGTCGTTCAGGTTGACGACCTTCCGGCCCTCCTGGAGGTACTCGATCGGCGGCCGGGCCCCGATCTCCTTGCCGGTCCAGTACTCGACCTCGATGCGCTTGTCGGCGGTGACGACGCCGCCTCGGAAGAACCCGTCGTTCCAGGCCTTCGCCACCTTGCCCGTACCGCGCACCACCGCCGCGCGGTCGTTCAGCCAGCCCTCCGCGAGGTCCTGGACGCCGGCCTGCGGGCCGTACTTCTCGCGCGCCGCCGTGGCCAGCTGCGGATAGGAGGCGGCCGGGTCGCGGACGGTCAGCGCCTGGTACTCGTCGGCGCCGACGTGGAACCAGCCGCCGGGGAAGAGCCCGGCGTACTCGCGCAGCAGCTCGTCGATGAGCTTCGCCGACGCGGGCTTGGAGATGTCGATGGCGCCCTGGCGCGGCACGCCCTGGACGTTGAGCAGCCGCAGGTCCGGGTAGGCCCGCAGGACCGCGCCGAGGTGTCCGGGCGAGTCGATCTCGGGCACGACGGTGATGTGCAGGGTCTGCGCGAGGGCGAGGATGCGGCGCACCTCGGCCTTGGTGAGGTGCTGGGCCGAGACGATCTCGGGGTGGGTGTCCGACTCGATGCGGAAGCCCTGGTCGTCGGAGAAGTGCAGGCCGAACTGGTTGAGCTTGAGGTCGGCCATCTCGCGCAGCCGGGCCTCGATCCACTCCGCCGTGAAGAACTTGCGGGCGATGTCGAGGTTGAGCCCGCGCTGCGGCTTGGCGGGCGCGTCGGTGACCGTGCCCTCGGGCATGGCGCCGGAGCCGTTCACCGACTGCTTGAGCGTGCGGGTCCCGTAGAAGACGCCCGCCTGGTCGGGGCCGGTGATCCTGACCCGGTCGTCGCGGGTGGTGAGCGTGTACGACTCGGGGGCGCCCGAGCCGCCGAGGGCCAGCTCGACGTCGCCCGCGCGGGCCGCCACGGCGCCCCGGTACGCGATCTTGAGCTCCCCCGCGAGCAGCCGGCCCTCGTCGGCGAGGCCCTCGCTGCCCGCCGCGACGACGACCCCGGCCTCGGGCGTGGGGCGCCAGCCCGGTCCGCGCGCCGCCTCGTGGTCGCGGACGGCGGGGACGGTGAGCGGGGCGCTGGAGAGGGGGAACGTCCGGGTGGGCGTGGGGCTCGGCGGGGGCGTGCTGGTCGGCGAGGTGGTCACGGGGGACGGTGTACCGGCGCCGGAGGTGGGGCCCGCCGGGCCCTCGGACGCGCCGTTGGAGCAGGCCGTCACGGTGGCCAGTGCCACCACGGCCGCGACGAGAGTGGGGCCCGCGTGGGGCCTTCGTATGGCGTAGCGCATCACTCGGAATCCTCCCTCAGGGGGCGGGGTGCGGCCATTCGAGGCACGTACGGGAACCGTTCGAGGACCGTACACGTCCAGAAACCGGTGCCGGAACGTCACGCACACGTTCCGAAACTCTCCCTTCCGGGTGAAATTCGCGCATCCTTCGGACAGTTCTCCCTCCCCGTCGATAACGTTGAGTCACACCCACCCCACCTTTCCCGGAGCCCACGCTGACCAGCGACACCCGCGCCCCTTCCCGGAACCGGAACCTGGGCTCCGCCGCGACCCCCGCCGCCACTCCCGCGATACCCGCCCAGCACGGCGATCACGATCCCCTCGCGCGCTTCAACGCCCTCCCGGCCTCCGCCGCGCAGGAGCTGCTGCTCACCTGCTGCCACAGCCGACTCTGGGCCGAACGGGTGACCGCGCACCGGCCGTACCCGACCCTCGACGCGCTGCTCGCCGCCGCCGACGAGGCCGGGTACGACCTGTCCGCCGCCGACCGCGACGGGGCGCTCGCCGCCGAGTCCTCGGCCACGCCCCACCCCGACGCCCCGCCCGCCGCGCACACCGCCCTGCGGGCCGCCCACGCCGCGTACGAGAGCCGCTTCGGGCACGCCTTCGTGATCAGCCTGGACGGCGTACGCCCCGGTGAGCGCCTCGACCAGGTCCTCGCGGGCATCCGCTCCCGGCTCGCCAACGAACCGGACGAGGAGCGGGTGGTCGCCGCCGACGAACTGCGCCGGCTCGCCCGCGCGCGACTCGCCCACCACCTCGGCGCGACCGCGAACCGGGGCCAGACGCCCGAGAACCGCGGGCAGAACCCCGCGAACCGGGCACAGACGGCCGCGAACCGCGCACAGACGGCCGGACGGGCGTCCGGAATGCGGTGATTCGGGGCGAGGTGATAGCCCGTCCGTAGTCCTTCCGTGCCTCTTTGATCACACCTATGGACCCCGCGCGAGCGAACCGACAAGTCGTCGCTACGATGACCAGGGCCGGTGGACCGTACCCGGCCGGGTCAGACCGACACTGAAGCCGGCCGACCCTGATCCCCGCTCCCGGAGGGTTTTTCCGTGCCGGCTGGAACGCTGTACCGCGGCCGGGAAGGAATGTGGTCCTGGGTGGCTCATCGAGTCACCGGCGTCCTCATCTTCTTCTTCCTGTTCGTACACGTGCTGGACACCGCTCTCGTCCGCGTCTCCCCCGAGGCCTACGACGAAGTGGTCGCCACGTACAAGACGCCGATCGTCGCACTCCTCGAGTACGGCCTGGTCGCCGCCATCCTCTTCCACGCGCTGAACGGCCTTCGGGTCATCGCCGTGGACTTCTGGTCCAAGGGCCCGCGCTACCAGAAGCAGATGCTCTGGACCGTCGTGGGCATCTGGGTCGTGCTGATGGCGGGTTCGATCTACCCCGTCCTCGGCCACGCCGCACGTGAACTGTTCGGGAGCTGACGCCAGACATGTCTGCTGACACCACTTCCGCGATCGGTCCCGTCGAGGGCGCCGCCCACTACGACGTGGACAACCCGGCCCCGTACATCGAGGCCCCCCGCAAGCGCACCGGCAAGACGCCGCGGGCGACCCGAGGCAACTTCGAGATGGCCGCGTGGCTCTTCATGCGCCTCTCGGGCATCGTCCTCGTCGTCCTGGTCCTCGGCCACCTGCTGATCCAGCTCTTCCTCGACGGCGGCGTCTCCAAGATCGGCTTCGCCTTCGTGGCCGGCCGCTGGGCCTCGCCGTTCTGGCAGGTCTGGGACCTCCTGATGCTCTGGCTCGCCATGCTGCACGGCGCCAACGGCCTCCGCACGGTCATCAACGACTACGCGGAGCGGGCCAACACGCGCCTGTGGCTCAAGGGCCTGCTGTACACCGCCACGGTGTTCACCATCCTTCTGGGCACGCTGGTGATCTTCACCTTCGACCCGAACATCCGCTAGGCACGGGGCTGAGGTAATCCACGTCATGAAGATCCACAAGTACGACACCGTCATCGTCGGAGCCGGCGGCGCCGGCATGCGCGCCGCCATCGAGTCGACGAAGCGCAGCCGCACCGCCGTCCTGACGAAGCTCTACCCCACCCGCTCCCACACGGGCGCCGCGCAGGGCGGCATGGCCGCCGCGCTCGCCAACGTGGAGGAGGACAACTGGGAGTGGCACACCTTCGACACGGTCAAGGGCGGTGACTACCTGGTCGACCAGGACGCCGCCGAGATCCTGGCGAAGGAGGCCATCGACGCCGTCCTCGACCTGGAGAAGATGGGCCTGCCGTTCAACCGGACCCCGAACGGCACCATCGACCAGCGCCGCTTCGGCGGCCACTCCCGCAACCACGGCGAGGCCCCGGTCCGCCGGTCCTGCTACGCCGCGGACCGCACCGGCCACATGATCCTCCAGACGCTGTACCAGAACTGCGTCAAGGAGGGCGTGGAGTTCTTCAACGAGTTCTACGTCCTGGACCAGCTGATCACCGAGGTCGACGGCGTCAAGAAGTCCGCCGGCGTCGTCGCGTACGAGCTGGCCACCGGCGAGATCCACATCTTCCAGGCCAAGGCCGTGATCTACGCCTCCGGCGGCACGGGCAAGTTCTTCAAGGTGACCTCCAACGCGCACACGCTGACGGGTGACGGCCAGGCGGCCTGCTTCCGGCGCGGCCTGCCGCTGGAGGACATGGAGTTCTTCCAGTTCCACCCGACGGGCATCTGGCGCATGGGCATCCTGCTGACGGAGGGCGCCCGCGGTGAGGGCGGCATCCTCCGCAACAAGGACGGCGAGCGCTTCATGGAGAAGTACGCGCCGGTCATGAAGGACCTCGCGTCCCGTGACGTCGTCTCGCGCTCCATCTACACGGAGATCCGCGAGGGCCGCGGCTGCGGTCCCGAGGGCGACCACGTCTACCTGGACCTGACGCACCTTCCGCCGGAGCAGCTCGACGCCAAGCTCCCGGACATCACCGAGTTCGCCCGTACGTACCTCGGCATCGAGCCGTACACGGACCCGATCCCGATCCAGCCCACGGCGCACTACGCCATGGGCGGCATCCCGACGAACGTCGAGGGTGAGGTCCTCGCGGACAACACCACCGTCGTCCCGGGCCTGTACGCGGCCGGCGAGGTCGCCTGCGTGTCGGTGCACGGCGCCAACCGTCTGGGCACCAACTCGCTGCTCGACATCAACGTCTTCGGCAAGCGCTCCGGCATCGCCGCCGCCGAGTACTCCGCCAAGCACGACTACGTCGAGCTCCCGGAGAACCCCGAGGCGCTCGTCGTCGCGCAGATCGAGAAGCTGCGCAACTCCACGGGCAGCGAGCGGGTGGCCGACATCCGCCGTGAGCTCCAGGAGACGATGGACGCCAACGTGATGGTGTTCCGTACGGAGCAGACCATCAAGACGGCCGTCGAGAAGATCGCCGAACTGCGCGAGCGCTACGAGAACGTGTCCATCCAGGACAAGGGCAAGCGCTTCAACACGGACCTGCTGGAGGCCGTCGAGCTGGGCAACCTGCTCGAGCTGGCCGAGGTCATGGCCGTTTCGGCCCTGGCGCGCAAGGAGTCCCGCGGCGGTCACTACCGCGAGGACTACCCGAACCGCGACGACGTCAACTTCATGCGCCACACGATGGCGTACCGCGAGGTCGGCGAGGACGGCTCCGAGACCGTGCGTCTCGACTACAAGCCGGTCGTCCAGACCCGCTACCAGCCGATGGAGCGTAAGTACTGATGGCTACCCCCGTACTGGACAAGGTCGAGGCGGAGTCCGCCGCCTCCCCGTACATCACGGTCACGATGCGCGTCCGGCGCTTCAACCCCGAGGTGTCGGACGCGTCGGTCTGGGAGGACTTCCAGATCGAGATCGACCCGAAGGAGCGTGTGCTCGACGCCCTTCACAAGATCAAGTGGGACATCGACGGCTCGCTGACGTTCCGCCGCTCGTGCGCGCACGGCATCTGCGGTTCGGACGCGATGCGGATCAACGGCAAGAACAGGCTCGCCTGCAAGACGCTGATCAAGGACATCAACCCCGAGAAGCCGATCACGGTCGAGGCCATCAAGGGCCTCACGGTGATGAAGGACCTCGTGGTCGACATGGAGCCCTTCTTCCAGGCGTACCGGGACGTCATGCCGTTCCTGGTCACCAAGGGCAACGAGCCGACGCGTGAGCGTCTGCAGTCGGCCGAGGACCGCGAGCGCTTCGACGACACCACCAAGTGCATCCTGTGCGCCGCGTGCACGTCGTCCTGCCCGGTGTTCTGGAACGACGGGCAGTACTTCGGCCCGGCCGCGATCGTCAACGCGCACCGCTTCATCTTCGACTCGCGCGACGAGGCGGGCGAGCAGCGCCTGGAGATCCTGAACGACAAGGACGGCGTGTGGCGTTGCCGCACGACGTTCAACTGCACGGACGCCTGCCCGCGTGGCATCGAGGTCACGAAGGCCATCCAGGAAGTCAAGCGCGCGCTGATCACGCGCCGCTTCTGACACCTGGCCGGCGATCGGTCGGCACTCAGTGCGGCGAGGCCCGCTTCTGTACGCTCATGCGTGCAGAAGCGGGCTTTGTCGTTGGTGGCCCTTGTCGTCGGTTGCCCTTGTCGTCGGTTGCCTTTGGCGTTGGTGGCCTTTGGCGGCTGTCGCGGGAGAAAGCGGGGAGAGATGAGCGAGCCGAACCCTTACGCGGACGGTGAGTACAAGTGGGGGCCCGGGCAGCAGCCGGGGAGCCCGGGCTACGGCTATCCGCAGGCGGGGACGCCCGGATACGGGCCCGGTTACGGGTATCCGCAGGCGGGGACGCCGGGCGGGTACGAGCCGACCCTCGCGGGCGGGCTGCCGGTGCCGCCGCAGTACCCGCCGGCGGGGATGGCCGGGGGCGCGCCGCTGCTGAGCCTGGGTGACATCACGGTCGTCGGGGACCAGATCATCACCCCGGCCGGTCAGATGCCGCTCAGGGGCGCGGTGTGGAACGCGATGGACATGTCGCGGACGGAGGAGAAGATCCCGACGGTCGCGATCGTGCTGGCCATCATCTTCTTCGTGCTGTGCCTGCTGGGTCTGCTGTTCCTGCTGATGAAGGAGAAGCAGACGACCGGCTTCATCCAGGTCACCGTGACGAGCGGCGGCCGGCACCACGCCACGATGATCCCGGCGCGGGGGCCGGACACGATCCACTGGGTCATGGGGCAGCTGAACTATGCGCGTTCGCTGAGCATCTGAGGGTTTCTCAGGGACTGGCCCGGGGCGGTACGTCGGGGTGGCTTCCGGCTCCTGTCGTCGCCCAGGGGGACACGGGAGGAGGCAGTGTCGGCGGCGTCCCCTACCTTCATACCCATGGTGGGGACCACGAGCCTGGGGCTCAGGCTGAACGCGGCGTTGGAGTCGGACAAGTACGCGGGCAAGGACGGGGAGGCCGGGGAGGACACGGGCGGGGCGGTCCAGGCGCTGGTCGACGCGTTGGACCCGGTGGCCCGGCGGGAGTTCGCTCTGCTGATGCACGCGCGGGCGTGCCGGGGCCGGGAGCCGGTCCTGGAGCGGGCGCTGGAGCGGCTGGCGGGGCAGGAGCTCGGCTGGTCGACGGCGGAGTCGGACCTGCTGCTCGGGCGCCTCGCGGGGCCGGAGGCCAAGGTCGCGCCGCACGAACTGCGGAACAACTTCGGGGCGTTGGTGCCGCTCGCGCTCGCGGCGGCCGAGCAGGTCGAGGAGTACGACCGGCCGCGCCTGCGGGCCCTGCGGCGGGCGGTGGAGAATCTGCGGGTCCACGCCGGTAAGGAGTTCGCGGGGCCGCGGGACCGGATCGACGCCCTGCTGCGGCGCGAGACGCCCCTGGTCGAGGGCCGGCTGCCGCGCCAACTGCTCGACGGCCTGGACGCGTACGGTCCGGCGATGCGGGCCGCGCACGCCGAACTGCTGGCGGGAAGGGGCGTGGTCGCCTTCCTGGCGCACTGCGTGCTCGTGGACAAGGTCCGGGCCACCCGGACCTGGCGCAGGCGGGCCTCGGCGCTCCTGGCGGAGACCGAGTCGGGTGCCGAGCTGGTGCGGCGGCTGCTGGAGGGGATCGCCGCACAGCCCGAGCACACGGTGGCCGATCTCAACCCCTGGGGCGTGATCGTCCGGGGCATCGCGGGCGACACCAACACCTGCCTGGTACGGGGCCTGTTGTGGACCGCGCTCGACCTGGACGCGGCGTGGGCGGCTCCGGTGACGGGCGCCGTCGCCCTGCACGCGGGGACCGGGCTCGGCGGATCGGGGGGTGAGTGCCGCAGTCAGCCGCTGGCCTCGACGGCCGTGGCGGTGCTCGGCGAGTTCGAGGGCGTCCGGGCCGAGGAGGCCGTCCAGTGGCTCGGGCGGGTCCGGGGACGCGTCCGTAACCGGACGATCCTGAAGGCGACCGCCAAGGCCCTGGAGACCGTCGCGGGGCGGTCGGGGCTCACGCCGTCGATGCTGCGCGAGCGCGGCGTCCCCGCGCACGGGCTCGACGCGCGCGGGGTGCGCGAGGAGGAGTTCGGGGAGTACACGGCGGTCCTCGCCGCGAGCGAGCCGGGCGTGGCCGCGCTGTCGTTCCGGGGCCCCCAGGGCCAGGTCCTGAAGTCCGCGCCGAAGCCCGTCCGGGAGGCGCATGGAGAGCGGCTTGCACCGCTCAGGGCCGGGTTCAAGGAGCTGCGGACCCTGCTGGCCGTGGAGCGGTCCCGCCTGGAGGAGCATCTGGCGGCGGGGACGACCTGGCCGACGGAGGACTGGGAGCGGTACTACATCGACCATCCGGTGACCGGGGCCGTCGCCCGGGCGCTGCTCTGGGAGGCCGACCCGGACGGCGACGGGCACTGGACGGCGGGGCTGCCCGAGCGGACCGGCGGAGGCTGGGCGCTGGCCGGTGCGGACGGCACCGCGCTCCCGGTCGCCCCGGGGGCTCGCCTGCGGCTGTGGCACCCGCTCCGGGCCGACGGCGAGGAGATCGCCGAGTGGCGGGCCGAGTTCGCGGGGCGGGAGCAGGCCCAGCCGTTCCAGCAGGTCTTCCGCGAGGTGTACGTGCTCGCACCCGCCGAGGTGGCCGCCGGAGCCCACTCCGACCGCTTCGCCGGCCGGGTCCTGCACTACGACCGGGCCAGGGCGCTGATGGCCGAGCGCGGCTGGACCGGCGACCACCTGGGGTTCTTCAGCGACGGCGACTCCGCCGAAGTGGTGCGGGAGCTGCCGCGCCCGGGTGAACTGCCCGTCGGGGAGGGCGCGTTCTGGCGGGCGCTGCTCTTCGTCGAGCCGGTCGACCCGCTGTCCCGGGAGAACGGGCTCGCCTCCCACTGCTCCACCGGCCCGGTCCGCTTCGAGCGGCGCAGGGCCAGGGCCTCGGCGGGGGCGCGCGGCGCCTGGCAGGAGGCCGCGCTGACCGACGTACCTGCGCTCGCTCTGTCGGAGGCGCTGCGGGACGTCGACCTGTTCGCGAGCGTGGCGTCCACGGACGCCGAGTAGCGGGAGCCGCACGGGAGTTCCGCCGTACAGCACCACCTGAGGACCCACCTCAGGACCCACCCCAAGACCCACCCAGGACCCCCACTTGAACATGTTCAAGTGGGGGTCTACAGTCATGCCCAGAAAGCATTTGAACGCGTTCAAGGGAGGGTGGGGCATGGACCTCACTGTCGTCGCGTACATCGTCTACCTGCTGATCAGCGTGGCTCTGACCATCTGGGTCGCCCGCACACTCAGCCGCAACGGAAGGATCTTCCTCTCCGACGTCCTGCACGGGAACGAGAAGCTCGCCGATGCCGTGAACCACCTCCTGGTGGTCGGCTTCTACCTGGTCAACTTCGGCTTCGTCGCCCTCTACCTCAGCCAGGACGAGGCCGTCGTCGACGCCCGGGCCCTCTTCGAGGCCCTGTCCGTCAAGCTCGGCGTGGTGCTCCTCGTCCTCGGCGTGATGCACCTGGGCAACGTCTACGTCCTCAACAAGATCCGCCGCCGGGGCGTCATGGAGCGCGAACAGGTCCCGCCGGTACCCCCGCAGGGCTGGACAGGCCCCGCCGCCAAGGGCCCCTGGGCACCGCCCGTCGCCGAAGCGTGAGGGAGGACGCATGAGCCGGACCGGCACCCCCGTACACCGCCTCACCGTGCTCTACGACGCCGACTGCCCGCTCTGCGTCCATCTGCGGCACTGGCTCCTGCGGCAGCGTCAGCTCGTGCCGCTCGACCTCGTCCCGGCCGCCTCGCAGGAGGCCAGGCGCCGCTTCCCCGGCCTCGACCACGCGGCCACCCTCAAGGAGATCACCGTGATCGGGGACCGGGGCCAGATCTACACCTCCACCGCCGCCTGGATCGTCTGCCTCTGGGCCCTGGCCGACCACCGGCCCAGGGCCGCCTGGCTGGCCACCCCGGCCGGGCAGCCCTTCGCCCGGGTGACCGTCCTCGCCGCCGCCAAGTGGCGCGAGGCGCTCAAGGCCGGCGGACCGACCGGCGGGCCCGCCTGCGAGGACGGGCGCTGCGAAGCACCCGGCGCGCCCGGCTAGGCTCGGGGACTGTGAAGGACGTGAAGGAAGAGAAGCCCGCCGAGCCCGCGGAGGCCGCCGAGCCCGCCGCGCAGCCCAAGGTCGCGAAGAGCGAACAGACCCGCACGCTGATCCTCGAAACCGCCCTCCGGCTCTTCAAGGAGCGCGGCTACGACAAGACGACGATGCGGGCCATCGCCCAGGAGGCCGGGGTCTCCGTCGGCAACGCGTACTACTACTTCGCGTCCAAGGAACACCTCGTCCAGGGCTTCTACGACCGGATCGCCGAGGAACACCAGTCGGCCGTCGAATCCATCCTGGCCAGCGACGAGAAGGACCTCACGGCCCGCATCCGCGGGGTCCTCCTCGGCTGGCTCGACATCGCCGAGCCGTACCACGAGTTCGCCTCCCAGTTCTTCAAGAACGCCGCCGACCCGGACAGCCCGCTCAGCCCCTTCTCCCCCGAGTCGGAGGGCCCGCGCGAGGCCGCGATCGAGGTCCACCGCCGGGTCATCTCCGGGGCGAGCGTCAAGATCGACCCCGAACTGGCCGAGCCGCTCCCCCAGTTGCTCTGGCTCCAGCAGATGGGCCTGGTGCTGTTCTGGGTGTACGACCGCTCCGAGGGCTGCGCCAACAGCCGCCGGCTCGTCGAGCGCCTCGCGCCCGTCACCGCCCGGGCGATCCACCTCTCCCGCTTCCGGCTGCTGCGCCCGCTGGTGCGCGAGACCCACGACCTGCTCGCCGACTTCATGCCGACGGCGGCCGGCATGGCGGCCTCGGGCAAGCCCAAGCGCACCAAGACCGCCAAGGAGTCCTGAGGGACGACGAGGAACAGCCGAGGGGCCCCGAGCCGGTGCACGGCTCGGGGCCCCTCGGGCTGCAGGGCAGACGGACGTCAGATCCAGCTCAGCTCCCAGAGCCGCCAGACCCCGGTGCCGTCGGTGAGGTACTGCGAGCCGGCGACCTCCGTCGTCGCGAGCACGTAGTCCTTCTTCTGCCAGAGCGGAACCAGCGGCACGTCCTTCGCGACCTCCGTCTGGATGTCCTCGAAGTCGTTCGCGGCCGCCGCCCGGTCGCTGTACTGCTGCGTCGCCGAGATCAGCGAGTCGATCTTGCTGCTGGCGAAGCCGTTGTGCATGGCGTTGCCCGCGCCCACGAGCGGGGCGGTGAAGCTGTCGGAGTCCGGGAAGTCGGGCAGCCAGCCCACCGGGTACGCGTCGTACTCGCCCTTCGCGTACGCCTTCTGGAACTCCTGCCACTCCGCCGCGACCAGCTCCACCTTGAACAGACCGGTCGACTCCAGCTGCCGCTGCAGCTCCTTCGCCTCGGCCGCGTACGTGGCGTCCTTGCGGTAGCCGAGGGTGAAGCTCACCGGCGTCTCGATGTCCGCGTCCTTGAGGAGGCTCTTGGCCTTCTTCTTGGACGGCTCGGGGTAGGCGTCGTAGAACGAGGTGTTGTGGCCGTTGAAGCCCTGCGGGATGAGGGAGTACAGCGGCTCGACCGTGCCGTGGTACGCGCCGGTGACGATGGCCGGGCGGTCGATGACGGCGGCGACGGCCTGCCGGACCTCCTTCTTGGCCATCGGCGAGCCGGGCTTCACGTTGAAGTAGAGATTGCGGATCTCGGCGGTCTGCGCCTCCGTGATCCGGGCGGAGTCCTTGCCGTCGCCCGCCTGGGAGAGGAACTCCGGCGGCATCTGGCGGTGCGTGATGTCCACCTGCTTGGCCTTCCAGGCGGCCGCGAGCTGCTCGGACTCCTTGTAGTACTTCACGACGACCGTATGGCCGGCCTTGGCCGCGCCCCGGTACTTCGGGTTGGGCTCGAGACGCGCGCTCTCGCCGGGCTTGAACTCCTTCAGGACGTACGGCCCCGAACCGTCGGCCGTGACGCCCTCGCGCGCCTTCTTGGCCGGGTACTGGCTGCTGTCGACGATGGAGCCGGCGCCCGTGGCGAGCTTGAACGGGAAGGTCGCGTCCCGGCTGTTCAGGTTGAAGGTGACCTTCTGCCCGTCGGCCACGACGTTCTTGAGGGTCGGGAAGAGCGGCGCGGGACCCGTGTCCGACTTGATGTCCAGGATCCGCTCGAAGGAGTGCTTCACGTCCTCGCCGGTCACCTTGCGGCCGTTGGAGAACGTGAGGTCGTCCCGGAGCTCGCACTGGTACGTGGTGAGCCTCGCGCCGACGAACTTGCAGTTCTCGGCGGCGTCCGGGACCGGCGTGATGACACCCGGCTTGAAGCTGAGCAGCGTCTGGTAGACGTTGCTGTACATCGCCCAGGAACCGGCGTCCCACGCGGCGGCCGGATCGAGCGAGGTCACCTCGTCCGTGGTGCCGATGGTGATCGGATCGGTCCTGACATCGTCCGAGGGAAGCAGCTGCCAGCCGCCCACCCCGGCGACCACCAGAACTCCACAAGTGATGAGGATCCGAAGACGGACCGTCGACCGCATCGCCGTGCTTCCTTTTTTCGAGCCCACCCCTGCCGCGACGGCGCCGAGCCATGCCGCGATGGCGTCACCCAATCACACGGGCTTCACAAGTGGAAGAGGAAACCTTCACGATGCAGGCATATGTCCGGGATGCGAATCCGGAGGTCGAACGGTACGTATCACCCCCGGCGCGATGAGTGACACCTTCCGCTCGCGCCGGCCGGTTACGCCTGCAGGGAGGCGAGCTGGACGACGGTGATGTCGGAGGGCGCGCCCACCCGGACCGGCGGGCCCCAGGCACCCGCGCCGCGCGACACGTACAGCTGGGTGTCGCCGTACCGCTCGAGCCCGGCGACGGTCGGATTGGCCAGCTCGGCGAGGTAGTTGCCGGGCCAGAGCTGGCCGCCGTGGGTGTGGCCGGAGAGCTGGAGGTCGACGCCGTGACGGACGGCGTCGTCGATCACGATCGGCTGGTGCGCGAGAAGGACGGCGGCCTTCGCACGGTCGCGGTCGCCGAGCGCGGCGGCGAAGTCGGGGCCCTGGCCCTCGGCCTCGCCGGCGATGTCGTCGACCCCGGCGAGGTCGAAGCCGGCCGCGGTCTCCAGGCGCGCGTTGCGCAGCGGGCGCAGGCCGAGCTCGCGGACGTGGTCGACCCAGGCGTCAGCGCCGGAGAAGTACTCGTGGTTGCCGGTCACGAAGAACGAGCCGTGCCGGGCCCGGAGCCGCGCGAGGGGCTCGGCGGCGGAGCCCAGGTTCTCGACGGTGCCGTCGACGAGGTCGCCGACGACGGCGATCAGATCGGGCTGGGTGGAATTGATGGTCTCCACGATGCGCCGGGTGTGCGCGCGGCCGAGGATCGGCCCGATGTGGATGTCGGACACGACGGCGATCCGGTACCCGTGCAGCGCGCGCGGAATCTTGGCCAGCGGCACGGTCACCCGCTTGACGCCGGGCCCGCGCAGCACGCCGTACGTCCCGTACCCGACGGTCCCCACGGCGGCGGCGGCCGCGGCCCCGCCGACGACCCGCGACACGAACAGCCGCCGGGACACGGCGGTGCCACCGGTGACGACCGGCTCGGGCGCTTCCGGCGCCTCGGGCACCTCCGGCGCCGGGGCGGGCGCGGAAGCGGGCACGGTCGCGGGGGCTTCGACGGCGCTCGGGGCCTGCGCGGGAGCCGGGGCCGCCGGGGCCCGGCGCTCGAGCACACGCCGCAGAAGGGGCCGGGCAGCCTCCCCCACGACGAGGGCGAGGGTCAGGTACAGCAGCAGGGCCAGCCAGAGGTACCCGGGCCAGGCCACGACCTGCTGGAGCCAGAACGGGGCGCCCGCCCGTGAGGAGACCAGGGCACCGACGGCCAGCGCGGGCAGCACGAACGCGGCGGCCGTGCCCAGCCGCCGAGCCACGCTCCCCCGCGCGGTGACATCGCGCACAAGGCGCCGCCACACATACCGGTGAACCCCGCCCAGCAGGCCGAGGACCACGACAGCCCCCACCAGAAACCCGAGCACGCGCCCCACCCCTTATCCGCGCCCGCGCCGCAATGCGCGCACGCCACGCAACCCGATCGCACCGACCACCGTCCCCAGGACAAAGGACGTGATGGCGAGCAGCAGATGAACCCAGAAGTAGGCCGTCGGATCGCCCGCGTCGTCGAAGGCGAGACCGCTCCCGTCGTTCCACAGATTTTTGACGAAAGTGATCCAGATGAACCAGCTCCACACTCCGAAGGCGAGCAGGAACCAGGAGACCGGCCGGCTGAGCTTCATGGCCCCAGTATCACCGCCCGCCGCACAGGCCCCGGCGGCGGGGCGGTCGGGGGTGGGAGGCCGAGTGGAGCGGGGGCGTGTGCGTCCGGGTGGTCGGGTTCGGGGGAAGCGCCGGGCGGGGTTCGGTTCGTTCGGTGGTGCCTGTACGTTTTCGATCGTGTCTGCTTCGAAGAAGACCGCTCGCGCGGTCCTTGCTGCCGCGCTGCTCCCGCTCCTCGCCACCGCCCCCGCGCACGCGGACACGGTGGACAACAAGGAGGACCAGCAGCCCAAGCCGCCCGCCCTCATGTCCTCCGTCGGCGGGTCGCTGCTCAGCAGGCCCGGTACGCAGGTGAACCTCGGGCCCGGGGCGCCGGTGCTGCCGAAGGAGCTGAGTGCGCGGTCGTGGATCGTCGCGGACGCCGAGAGCGGGCAGGTGCTCGCCTCGCACAACTCCCACTGGCCGCTCGCCCCCGCGTCCACGCTCAAGATGCTCTTCGCGGACACGGTCCTGCCCAAGTTCCCGAGGACGGCGACGCACACCGTCACGGCCCAGGACCTGGCCGGGCTCGGCTCGGGCTCCAGTCTGGTCGGGATCAAGGAGAAGCAGACCTACACCGTCCACGACCTCTGGCTCGGTGTCTTCCTTCGCTCCGGCAACGACGCGGTGCGGGTGCTCTCCTCGATGAACCAGGGCATCCCGCAGACCGTGGCGGACATGAACGCCCGCGCCGACGAGCTCCAGGCCCTCGACACGCACGTCGTCTCGCCGGACGGTTACGACGCTCCGGGCCAGGTCTCCTCCGCGTACGACCTCACGCTGATCGCCCGCAGCGGCATGCAGAAGGCGGACTTCCGGGAGTACGCGGCGACCGCCCGCGCCGCCTTCCCCGGCGAGCAGAAGCCGGGCAAGAAGCGCGAGACCTTCGAGATCCAGAACACCAACCGGCTGCTGACCGGAGACCTCGGTGTCCCGGCGTACCAGGGCATCGCCGGTGTCAAGAACGGCAACACGACGCACGCCGGCTCCACGTTCACGGGCGTCGCGGAGCGCAACGGCAAGGTCCTGCTGGTGACCGTGCTCAACCCGTCCTCCAAGGAGCAGCACGCCGTCTACAAGGAGACCGCGCGGCTCCTCGACTGGGGCTTCGCGGCGACCGGGAAGGTGACGCCGGTCGGCGAGCTGGTCCCGCCGAAGTCGGCGCGGACGACGCCGGGCACCGAGAGCGGCGGTTCGACGCCCGCGCCGGGCAAGAACGCGCCGGACACCGCTTCGAACGTCGCGGCGGCGAAGTCCGGGGGCGTGGGGACCGCCCTCGCCGTCATCGGCGGGGTGCTGGTGGTGCTCGCGGGGGCCGTGTTCCTCGTCAACCGTCGCTGGCCGCTGCGCCGCCCCCGGCCGGACGCTCCGGAGCAGGAGCCGGAGAGCTCTGAGCCGAGCGTGACCCCGTAGCCGTCCATGCGGCGCAGAACAGCAGCAGTTTCGCGGTGAAGTTGATCCAGAGCAGCAGCGCGACCGGGACGCCGAACGCGCCGTACATCGACTTGCCCGCGACCTCCCGCATGTAGCCGCCGATCAGCAGCTTCAGGAGTTCGAAGCCGATCGCGCCGATCACCGCCGCCACCACGAGGCGGCGGCGCGGCGGCTGGACGCCGGGGAGCAGTGTCAGCAGGTACAGCAGGACGAGGAAGCCCGCGACGGCGGCGACGGCGACGGAGGCCACCTGGAGCAGGATCCCGGTGGCCCCTTCGCCGGAGATTCCCACCCGGTCCGCGCTCCAGCCGACGGCTGTGGAGCCGAGCCAGGACGCGGCGAGCGAGCAGAGCCCGACCGCGCCGAGCCCGAACAGGACGAGCGCGTCCTTGCCCTTGCGTACGAAGGGGTTGCCCTCGTCCTGGTCGTCGAGCCCCCACACCGCGCGCAGACAGTCCCGCATCGAGCCGATCCACCCGATGCCGGTGAAGAGCAGCAGGGCGCCGGCGATGAGACCGATCGTCCCCGCGTTGTCCACGAGCCCGCCGATGTTGAGCTGGTCGGAGATGCCGGGGACCTGGTCGGAGATCTTGTCCTCGATCTTGTCGAGCTGCTCCTTGCTGAGCAGCGCGGCGCCGACGGCCGCGGCGACGGCGATCAGCGGGAACAGGGCCAGGAAGCTGATGAAGGTGATGGCGGCGGCGAGCCGGGTCCAGTGGGCGGCGTCGAGGGTCTCGTACGAACGCCAGGCGTGCGTCTTCATGAGCCGCGTGACCCAGGGTCCGATGACGGGGAGCTTGGTCAGCCAGTCCATGTCGTACGCGTACCCCTTGATCTCGTACAGATACCGTGTGCGGCCGGCGGCCTCACACGTCCGCTACGGCCATGCCGTACATCGCCGCCCAGACCAGGCCGACGACCGCGAGGGGGCGGTCGCGCAGGACGACGTCCTCGGGGGCTCCGGCGGCGCCCCGGTCGGCGAAGACGGCGTAGCGCAGGACCGCGAGGATGAACGCGATCATGGAGAGCTGGCGCCAGGGCAGCAGCGTGCCGGTGGCGACGCCGCCGCTCTCCAGCGCCCACAGGCAGTAGCCGAGGACCGCGACGCCGGCGGCCAACTGCCAGACGAAGCGCAGGTATCCGGTCGTGTACTGGGTGAGCAACGCGCGCGTGGCGCCCTGTGCGGCCTCCATCCGGACGGCCTCGGAGTAGCGCTTGGCGGCGACCATGAAGAGGGCGCCGAAGCCGGTGGTGATCAGGAACCAGCGGGAGAGCGGGATCGAGAGCGCGACCCCGCCGATCATCGCGCGCATCAGGAAGCCGGTGGTGACGACGGCGAGGTCGACGACGAGGACGTGCTTGAGGCGCAGGCAGTACGCGAACTGCATGACGAGGTACGCGACGAGGAGCGCGGCGGTCATGGGGTTGCACAGGACCGCGCTCGCGCAGGCCGCTCCGAGTGCGAGGAGCGCGCCGGTGGCGTACGCGAGGGGTACGGGGACGAGTCCCGCGGCGACCGGGCGGTGGCGTTTGACGGGGTGGGCGCGGTCGGCGGCGGCGTCGCGGGCGTCGTTGACGAGGTAGACGGCGGAGGCCGCGGCCGTGAAGAGGGCGAAGACGAGGGCGAGTCGGGCGGCCGTGTGCCACGAGGCGAGCTGCCCCGCGGCGACGGGGGCGGCGAGGACGAGGACGTTCTTGACCCACTGGCGGGGCCGCGCGGTCCTGACGAGCCCGGCGGCCGTCGCGGCCGTCTGCCGGCCGGCGTGGCCGCGCTGTCGTTCCGGTACGGGGGCGGGGGTGTCGAGGACGGCGGCGAGGCCGGTGGCGCGGTCAGTCACGGCCACCGCCGCGGAGGGCGACGGCGCCCTTGACGAGGTTCGGTGCCGCCTGGGGTACGGGTGCCACGCGCGCGTGGGGCGGGGTGCAGGCGGGTCCTGGTGCCCGGAGCCAGGCGCGGCCGAGGGTGGCCGTCACGGCGCCCAGGAGGGCGCCCGCCGCGACGTCCGTCGGGTAGTGGACGCCGACGACCAGGCGGGAGGCGCACATCGCGGCGGCCACGGGTGCGGCGAGGCGGCGGGCTGTCGGGTGCAGGGCGCCGAAGGCGACGGCGGCGGCGACGGCGGAGGTCGCGTGGGAGCTGGGGAAGGAGTGCCGTCCGGCGGTACGGACCAGGGGCGCGTACTCCGCGGTGGCCGGTCGTGGCCGCCGTACCACCCGCTTGACGCCCATGCTGGCCAGGTGTGCCCCGGCGATCAGGGCCGTGCCGCGCAGCCAGCTCGCCCGCCGTTCCGGGTCCACCGCGGCGGCGGTGAGCCCGGCGGCGAGCCAGAGGGCGCCGTGCTCGCCGCCGAAGGACAGCGCGCGGGCGGCGGTCGCCACCGGCGGGCGGTGCCCGCAGCCGCGCAGGGCCGCCAACAGCCGCCTCTCGGCCCCGGCCACGTCCACGTGTCGCATCGGCTCCGCCTCCCCGGATGCCGGGTCGGCGACGCCACCGACGCCGTCGACCCGGTCGAGCTGTGGTCGCGCTGACAGCCGACCGGAGACGACTCTGGCGCGGCGGCTCGCCGACCGCACGGCATTCTTTCCTGACACTCCTTTTATCACCCATTTCGCTCAACACCCCTGCATACCCGTCATATCGCGCATACAGGGCGATACGGTCGCCTCCATGGCTGCCCACACCGACGACGAGCCCCTCACCGGCTGGGGCCGCACCGCCCCCACCCTCGCGCGCGTGCACCGTCCCCGCACCTACGAGGAGGCCTCCGAGGCCGTCCGCGCCTGCGGCGCCCGAGGCTCCATCGCGCGTGGCCTCGGCCGCGCCTACGGCGACGCCGCGCAGAACGCCGGCGGCTCCGTCCTCGACATGACCGGGCTCGACCGGATCCGCTCCGTCGACGCCCTCGCGGGCACCGTCGACTGCGAGGCGGGGGTCAGCCTGCACCGCCTCATGGAGGTCCTGCTCCCGCTCGGCTGGTTCGTCCCGGTGACCCCCGGGACCAGGTACGTCACGGTCGGCGGGGCGATCGGCGCCGACATCCACGGCAAGAACCACCATGTCTCCGGCTCCTTCGGCCGCCATGTGGCCTCCCTCGAACTCCTCACCGCCGACGGCGAGATCCACACCGTCGTCCCGGGCACGGACCTGTTCGACGCCACCACGGGCGGCATGGGCCTGACCGGCGTCATCCTCTCCGCGACCCTCCGGCTGCTGCCCGTCGAAACCTCCCTCATGTCCGTCGACACCGAGCGCGCCACGGACCTCGACGACCTGATGGCCCGGCTCACCGCCGACGACGACCGGTACCGCTATTCGGTCGCCTGGATCGACCTCCTCGCGCGCGGCGCCGCCACCGGCCGTGCCGTCCTCACGCGCGGCGACCACGCCCCGTACGACGCGATCCCGGTCCGGGACCGCCGCGCGCGCCGCGCGCCCCTCGCGTTCCGCCCGGGGCAGCTGCCCGCCGCGCCCTCGTTCGTCCCCGAGCGGCTGCTCGGCCGCACGGCCGTGGGCCTGTTCAACGAGCTCTGGTACCGCAGGGCGCCCCGCCGCCGCACCGGCGAACTCCAGCGGATCTCCACGTTCTTCCACCCCCTGGACGGCGTCCCGCACTGGAACCGGATCTACGGGCGCGGCGGCTTCGTCCAGTACCAGTTCGTCGTCGGTCACGGGCACGAGGAGACCCTGCGCCGGATCGTGCGGCGGATCGCGCGGCGCGGCTGTCCGTCGTTCCTCGCCGTCCTGAAGCGCTTCGGCGCCGGCGACCCGGGCTGGCTGTCGTTCCCGGTGCCCGGCTGGACACTGGCGCTCGACATCCCGACGCGGCTCTCCGGTCTCGGCGCGTTCCTCGACGAGCTGGACGAGGAGGTCGCGGACGCGGGCGGCCGGGTCTACCTCGCGAAGGACGCGCGCGTGCGGCCCGAGCTGCTCGACGCGATGTATCCGAGGCTCGCCGACTTCCGCGCGCTGCGCGCCGCGCTCGACCCGCGGTCCGTGTTCACGTCCGACCTCTCCCGTCGCCTCGCCCTGTGAATCGCTCTCTCCGAGGAGTTTGATCGTCATGAAGGACGCCTTCGGCACCCCGCAGTCCCTGCTCCTGCTCGGCGGCACGTCCGAGATCGGGCTCGCCACGGCCCGCCGGCTGATCGCCCGCCGCACCCGTACGGTCTGGCTGGCCGGACGCCCGACGCCCGCCCTGACCGCCGCCGCCGACTCGCTGCGCGCGCTCGGCGCGGAGGTGCGCACGGTGGCGTTCGACGCGCTCGACACCGAGTCGCACCCGGAGCGGCTCGGCAAGATCTTCACCGAGGGCGACATCGACATGGTGCTGCTCGCCTTCGGGATCCTCGGCGACCAGGCGCACGACGAGGCCGATCCGCTCGCCGCCGTCCGGGTCGCCCAGACCAACTACACGGGCGCGGTCTCGGCGGGCCTGATCTGCGCGGCGGCGCTCCAGGCGCAGGGGCACGGCTCCTTGGTGGTGCTGTCGTCGGTGGCCGGCGAGCGCGCCCGGCGCGCGAACTTCATCTACGGCTCGTCCAAGGCGGGCCTCGACGCGTTCGCCCAGGGGCTCGGGGACGCGCTGCACGGGACGGGGGTGCACGTGATGGTCGTACGCCCAGGATTCGTACGGTCGCGGATGACGGCGGGCCTGGAGGAGGCGCCGCTGGCGACGACTCCGGAGGAGGTCGCCCGGGCCGTCGAGCTGGGGCTGCGGAGGCGCTCGGAGACGGTGTGGGTGCCGGGCGCGCTGCGGATGGTGATGTCGGCCCTGCGGCACGTGCCGAGGCCGCTGTTCCGCCGTCTGCCGGTCTGAGAGGGCCCTGGGGCCTGGGGGGTCAGCCGGCCGTCGGGGTGGGTTCGTCGACGGGCGCGCAGCTCTGGGCCGGGACCCCGGAGGCGTTGCGGGCGTCGCCGAACTCGAAGACGCGGAGCTTGCGCCACACCCCGTCCTCGCCCTGCTCGTACAGGGCGAAGGAGGCGCAGGTCCAGGCAGCCTCGAAGTCGGCCAGCTCGGCGTACGCCCGGTCCATCGCCTCCTCGGCGATGCCGTGGGCGACGGTGACGTGCGGGTGGTACGGGAACTGCAGCTCGCGCACGAGCGGCCCGGACTCGTCCCGGACGCGCTCCTGGAGCCAGCCGCAGGAGGAGACGCCCTCGGCGAGCCTCACGTAGACGACCGGGGAGAGCGGGCGAAACGTTCCCGTGCCGCTCAGGCGGACCGGGAAGGAGCGGACGCCCGCGGCGACCTCGGCGAGGTGCGCCTGGACCGCGGGGAGCCGCTCGGCGTCCACCTCGGTCGGCGGGACGAGCGTGACGTGCGTGGGGATGCCGTGCGCGGCGGGATCCCCGAAGCCGGCGCGCAGCTCCTGGAGCAGGCTGCCATAGGGCTCCGGGACCGCGATCGAAACGCCGAGCGTTACGGTCCCCACGTCGTTCTCCTCCGTTGTCGTGTCGATTCAGGACTGGTGGTGGTGCAGCCGCCAGTGTGCGGCCTGCACCACCCCTTGTGCCAGGGTCCTTGGACTCAGTGCTTGGCGGGCAGGAAGCCCACCCGCTCGTACGTCTGCGCCAGGGTCTCGGCCGCGACCGCCCGCGCCTTCTCCGCGCCCTTGGCCAGGAGCGAGTCCAGCGTCTCCGGGTCGTCCAGGTATTCCTGCGTACGGGTCCGGAACGGAGTGACGAAGTCCACCATGACCTCGGCCAGGTCGGTCTTCAGGGCGCCGTACATCTTGCCCTCGTAGCTCTTCTCCAGGTCGGCGATGCTCGTCCCGGTGAGCGTGGACATGATCGAGAGCAGGTTGGAGACGCCGGCCTTGTTCTCCGGGTCGAAGCGGATCACCGTGTCGGTGTCGGTGACCGCGCTCTTGACCTTCTTCGCCGTCGCCTTCGGCTCGTCGAGCAGGTTGATCAGACCCTTCGGCGTGGACGCCGACTTGCTCATCTTGATCGTCGGGTCCTGCAGGTCGTAGATCTTCCCGGTCTCCTTGAGGATGTACGGCGCCGGGATCGTGAACGTCTCGCCGAAGCGGCCGTTGAACCGCTCCGCGAGGTCGCGGGTCAGCTCGATGTGCTGGCGCTGGTCCTCGCCGACCGGGACCTGGTCGGCCTGGTAGAGGAGGATGTCGGCGACCTGGAGGATCGGGTACGTGAAGAGGCCGACGGTGGCCCGGTCGGCGCCCTGCTTGGACGACTTGTCCTTGAACTGGGTCATGCGGGAGGCCTCGCCGAAGCCGGTGAGGCAGTTCATGACCCAGCCGAGCTGCGCGTGCTCGGGCACGTGGCTCTGGACGAAGAGGGTGCAGCGCTCCGGGTCGAGACCGGCGGCGAGCAGCTGCGCGACGGCGAGCCGGGTGTTCGCGCGGAGCTCGGCCGGGTCCTGCGGGACCGTGATCGCGTGCAGGTCCACCACCATGTAGAAGGCGTCGTGGGACTCCTGCAGCGCGACCCACTGACGGACGGCACCGAGGTAGTTGCCGAGGTGGAACGAGCCTGCGGTCGGCTGGATTCCGGAGAGCACTCGCGGAGGACGCTGCATGGCGAAGCCATTCCCCTGAGGGTGGTGGTGGGCGACGGGCGGGCGTTCAGAGGCCATGCTCCACATTCTCTCAGGTGCGGGAGGCGATCCCGGACTTCCCTGGAGCCGGGAACCGATCCGGTTCGGCCGGTGTATTCAAGGTGTGAGGACGCTGGAGGGGGGCCGGGTCGTCGGAGACGAGGCAGAGGCCGCGGTGATCGCACGGGTACGCGCCGGGGAGCCGGAGGCGTACGCGTCGCTGGTCCGCGCGCACACGGCGGTCGCGCTGCGGGCGGCGGTGGCGTACGGCGCGGGCGCGGAGGCCGAGGACGTGGTGCAGCAGGCCTTCTTCAAGGCGTACCGGTCGCTGGGGCGCTTCAAGGAGGGGGCCGCGTTCCGTCCGTGGCTGCTGCGGATCGTGCTCAATGAGACGAGGAACACAGTGCGCGCGGCGGGCCGGCAGCGGGCGGTCGCGGGGCGGGAGGCGGAGCTGCTCGCCGCCGAGCCGCTGATACCGGAAGAGGCGGACCCGGCCGTCGCGGCCGAGGAGCGGGAGAGACGGCGTCAGCTGCTCGGGGCCCTGGACGGGCTGAGCGAGGACCACCGCCAGGTGGTGATCCACCGCTATCTGCTGGAGCTGGACGAGACGGAGACCGCGGCCGCGCTCGGCTGGCCGCGCGGGACGGTGAAGTCCCGGCTGAGCCGGGCGCTGAAGAAGCTCGGACTGGTGCTGGAGGGAGGTGAGGAGCATGACGGAGGAGAGGGACGGGACGGACGGGAGGGCCGGTGACGGGTCCGCGGGCAGGCGCGGGGCGGAGCTGTCGGAGGACCTGCCGGAGGAGCTGCCGGAGGAGCTGCGGGAGCTGGGGCGGCGACTGAAGGTGCCGGACGTCGGCGGCGAGACCATGGCCGAGCGGGTGCTCGCTCAGCTCCTGGCGGAGCGGGTGGAGACGCCGGTGCGGCGCCCTGTCCGCTTCGAGTCGCTGCGCGGCTCCCTGCGCAGGCGCTGGAAGGCGCTGCTCGCGGCGGTCTCCGGGGTCCTGATGGTCCTGGTGCTCACGCCTCCGGTGCGGGCGACGGTGGCGGAGTGGTTCGGCTTCGGCGGGGTCGAGGTCCGGTACGACCCCGGGGCGCGTCCGGCGCCGGGTGCGGCGGTCCCCGGGTGCGCCGACGGGGCGGTCCCGCCGGCGGAGGCCGGGCGCAGGGCGGGGTTCGAGCCCTTGATACCGAGCGCGCTCGGCACGCCGGACGCGGTCTCGGTGACCGGCTCGGCGGAGCTGGGGCGGGCGGTGATCAGCCTGTGCTGGCGCGGGAAGGACGGCCGGACGGTCCGGCTGGACGAGTTCCCCGCCCGGCTCGAGCCGGGCTTCGCCAAGCAGGTGCGGACGCACCCGGAGTGGGTCGACCTGCCGGACGGCGCGGAAGGCTACTGGTTCGCCGAGCCGCATCTGCTGAGCGTCCCGATGCTGGACGCGAGCGGGCGGACCTGGACCCACTCCATACGCACGGCGGGCCCCACGCTCCTCTGGACGAGGAACGCGGGAGCCCTGACCCTGCGCCTCGAGGGCGAGCCGTCCATGGAGGAGGCCCGCCGCATAGCCGAGTCGGCGGGCTGAGCGCCGGACGACTGCCTTTGGCTCAGATCAGCACCGGCGGGTCAGCCGACCGGGAGGCCCGGGGCCGGGAAGGCGGCCATCAGCTCGGCGACCTCGGCGCGGATCGTACGGAGCGCGTCCTCGTCGCCGGAGCCGGCGGCGGCGACGCCCCGGTCGATCCAGTCGGCGACCTGGGTCATGTGCGTGGTGTCGAGGCCCCGGGAGGTGAGGGAGGGGGTGCCGATGCGGATGCCGGAGGGGTCGAAGGGCTTCCGGGGGTCGTAGGGGACGGTGTTGTAGTTGACGACGATCCCGGCGCGGTCGAGGGCCTTGGCGGCGACCTTGCCGGGGACCTCCTTGGGGGTGAGGTCCATCAGGATCAGGTGGTTGTCGGTGCCGCCGGAGACCAGGTCGAAGCCGCGGGCGAGGAGCTCCTCGGCGAGGGCCTTGGCGTTGGCGACGACGGCGTGGGCATAGTCGCGGAAGGAGGGCTGGGACGCCTCGCGCAGGGCGACGGCGATGGCGGCGGTGGTCTGGTTGTGCGGGCCGCCCTGGAGGCCGGGGAAGACGGCCTTGTCGAGGGCCTTGGCGTGCTCCTCGCGGGACATCAGCATGGCGCCGCGCGGGCCGCGCAGGGTCTTGTGGGTGGTCGTCGAGATGACGTCGGCGTACGGGACCGGTGAGGGGTGGGCGCCGCCCGCGATGAGGCCGGCGATGTGGGCGATGTCGGCGACGAGGACGGACCCGGCCTCGCGGGCGATCTCGGCGAAGGAGGCGAAGTCGATCGTGCGGGGCAGCGCGGTGCCGCCGCAGAAGATCAGCTTCGGGCGCTCCTTCAGGGCCAGCTCGCGGACCTGGTCGAAGTCGACGAGCCCGTTGTCCTGGCGTACGCCGTACTGCACGCCGCGGAACCACTTGCCGGTGGCGGAGACGCCCCAGCCGTGGGTGAGGTGGCCGCCCATGGGCAGGGCCATGCCCATCACGGTGTCGCCCGGCTCGGCGAAGGCGAGGTAGACGGCGAGGTTGGCGGGGGAACCGGAGTAGGGCTGCACGTTGGCGTGGTCGACGCCGAAGACGGCCTTGGCGCGTTCGACGGCGAGGGTCTCGACCTGGTCGATGTTCTGCTGGCCCTCGTAGTACCGGCGGCCGGGGTAGCCCTCGCTGTACTTGTTCTGCAGGACCGTGCCGGAGGCCTCGAGGACGGCGGCGGAGACGTAGTTCTCGCTGGGGATCATCCGCAGGGTCTCGGCCTGCAGCCGCTCCTCGGCGCCGACGAGCGCGGCGAGTTCGGGGTCGGCCGCGGCGAGGGCGGGGTGCTGGACGGGGTGCTGGACAGGGGCGTTGCTGGTGGCGTCGGTCGCGATGTCGCTCATGGCGTTCCTCCGGGCGTTGCGGCGGCGGGTCCCGGAGCGGTGCGGCTCGGCGCGGCACCACACGGGACGGGGTCCTTGTGGTGCCCAGGCGGGCGGCACCGCGTGTGGTCTGCCGCGCACGGCTCCCCCAGGGTCGATTCCCCGTACGCCAGTCGCCGTGCGTGTTTCCACATTAGCGGGCGCGCCGTCGCTCAAGGTTTCTTCGTCCGGTATCCGAGCGACGATAGGAAAGGGAGCCACACCCGCCCCTGGCCGCAGGACGAACGGAGATCCCGTGTCGAGTACGCAAGACGCGATCGCTTCCGCGGAGGCGCACAGCGCGCACAACTACCACCCCCTGCCCGTCGTCGTCGCCTCGGCCGACGGGGCCTGGATGACCGATGTCGAGGGGCGCCGCTATCTCGACATGCTCGCCGGGTACTCGGCGCTCAACTTCGGCCACGGCCACCGCCGGCTGATCGACGCGGCGCGGGCGCAGCTGGAGCGGGTGACGCTCACGTCGAGGGCGTTTTACCACGACCGCTTCGCGGAGTTCTGCACCCGGCTCGCGGAGCTGTGCGGCAAGGACATGGTCCTGCCGATGAACACGGGCGCGGAGGCGATCGAGACGGCGGTGAAGACCGCCCGGAAGTGGGGGTACGAGGTCAAGGGCGTGCCGGACGGGCACGCGAAGATCGTCGTCGCGGCGAACAACTTCCACGGCCGGACGACGACGATCGTCAGTTTCTCCACGGACCACGAGGCCCGCGACCACTACGGCCCGTACACGCCGGGCTTCGAGATCGTGCCGTACGGCGATCTGACGGCGATGGAGGCCGCGGTCACCGCGCACACGGTGGCGGTGCTGATCGAGCCGATCCAGGGCGAGGCGGGGGTCCTCGTCCCGCCTGCCGGATATCTGCGCGGGGTACGGGAGTTGACCCGCGAGCGGAACGTGCTGTTCATCGCGGACGAGATCCAGTCGGGCCTCGGCCGGACCGGGCGGACGTTCGCGTGCGAGCACGAGGGCGTGGTGCCGGACGTGTACGTCCTGGGCAAGGCGCTGGGCGGCGGTGTCGTCCCGGTCTCGGCGGTGGTGGCGGACCGGGACGTGCTCGGGGTGTTCCGGCCGGGCGAGCACGGGTCGACGTTCGGCGGGAACCCGCTGGCGTGCGCGGTGGCCCTGGAGGTGATCGCGATGCTGCGGACGGGCGAGTACCAGCAGCGGGCGGCGGAGCTGGGCGAGCACCTGCACGCGGAGCTGGGGCTGCTCGTCGGCGGAGGCGCGGTGGAGGCGGTGCGGGGGCGCGGCCTGTGGGCCGGGGTGGACATCGCGCCGTCGCGGGGCACGGGCCGGGAGATCTCGGAGAAGCTGATGGAGCGGGGCGTGCTGGTGAAGGACACGCACGGCTCGACGATCCGGATCGCCCCACCCCTGGTGATCAGCAAGGAGGACCTGGACTGGGGCCTGGAACAACTGCGAGCCGTACTGGCGGGCTGACGGGGTCCGTCGGCGGACCGGTTCGGTCCGGTTCGTGAGGTGGAGGGTGGGGCAACTCGGGGCATTGACAGCGCAGTTGGTCTAGGCCAATGATGCCGCCATGCCGAGACCCCGCCCCCGCCGCGCGCTGCGCGGCGCACTCGCCGTTCTCGTCCCGCTCGCGCTGCTGGGCGCGTTCGCGGGCCCAGCACAGGCCGCCCCCAAGGCGGTCTGGCCCGCGCCCGTCCCCGTCGTCTCCCATGTCGAGACCACCGACCCGGTCGTCTTCATCACCATCGACGACGGCTGGTTCCACGACCCCGCCGCCGCCAAGATCCTCATCGACCGGCGGGTGCCCGCCTCGCTGTTCCTGCTCCCGGGCGCCTACTCGTACGACTCCGGCTACTTCCACGCGCTCCTCGACCACGGCCGCTCCCGGGTCGAGAACCACACCGTCAGCCACCCGGACCTCACCGGGCTCGACGCGGCCGGCCAGAAGGCGGAGCTCTGCGGCGCCCGCGACCAGCACCTCGCCGAGTTCGGCGACGGCCCGCGCCTGCTCCGCCCGCCCTACGGCACGTACGACGAGACCACCCGCACCACCGCCCGCACGTGCGGCGCGAAGGCCCTGGTGACCTGGACGTACGACCTGACCACCTGGGGCCAGTGGACCCCGCCGACCCCCACCCTGAAGGCCGGCGACATCATCCTGCTGCACTTCAACGAGACCCTGGAGCAGGACCTCACGCGCGCCCTGGCCGCCGCCGAGGCGGCCGGTCTGAAGCCCGCGCCGCTCAGGGAGTACGTACCCGATTAGCCGTCACCAGGACTCAGAGGATGACGTGCGGCAGGAAGCGGGCGTACTCGTCCGTTATCAGGCCCGCCGACTCCCGGATGCCGAGCCCCGCCGCCTCGTCCTCGACGACCCACGCGCCGAGCACCACCCGGTTGCCGTCGAAGTCGGGCAGCGGGGCCAACTCCTGGTAGCAGCAGGGATCCTCACGAAGGACAGGCGCGGAGCCGGGTTCGTGGACGGTGACGCCCGCGCCCTCGCGGCCGAGGAGGGGCTTGGCGACGTAGCCGCCGCGCGTGGCGAGTTCGCGCGGGCCGTCGAGGTAGGCCGGCAGCAGGTTCGGGTGGTCCGGGTACAGCTCCCAGAGGATCGCGAGCAGCGCCTTGTTGGAGAGCAACATCTTCCAGGCGGGCTCGATCCAGCAGGTCGTGCCCGTACCGCCGCCGTTGTCGAGGGTGTCCAGGACGTACGGCCCGAAGCGGTCGGTGGCCAGCCACTCCCACGGATAGAGCTTGAAGCAGCTGCGGATGAACCGCAGCCGGTCGTCCACGAACCGGCCCGAGAGCCGGTCCCAGCCGATCTGCTCGACCGACAGCGCCTCCGTGTCGAGCCCGGCCTGCTGGGCGGTCTCGCGCAGATACGCGACCGTCATCAGGTCCTCGCCGAGCTCGTCCCCCTCGGAGTGGACGAAGTGCACCGGGCTGCCGGGCGGCAGCAGCGGGGCCTGGCGCTTCCAGGCGTCAACGAGCCGCTCGTGCAGGGAGTTCCACTGGTCGGCGCCGGGGAACCGGTCCTCCATCCAGAACCACTGCGGGCTCGCGGCCTCGACCAGCGAGGTCGGCGTGTCGGCGTTGTACTCCAGCATCTTGGCCGGGCCCGTGCCGTCGTAGCGGAGGTCGAACCGGCCGTAGAGCGAGGGCAGTTCCGCGCGGCGGCGCCAGGACTCGGCGACGAGCGAGGCGAGCCGGGGATCGGTGAGTCCGAGGTCGGCGAACCGTTCCTGCTCGACGATGTGGGCGGCTGCCGCCAGGCACATCGCGTGCAGCTCCTCGACGACCTCCTCCAGCGCCTCGACCTCGGGCAGCGTGAAGGAGTAGTACGCGCTCTCGTCCCAGTACGGGCGCAGGGAGTCGTCGGGGTAGCGGGTCAGGGGGTAGACGAGCCCCTGCTCCTCCACCGTCTGCTGCCACCCCGGCCGGGGTTCGATCGTGTGCCGCCGCATGGTCCCTGTCCGCCCGTCCGCCCGCTCAGCCGCCGCTGGAACCGGAGCAGCCGAAGCCGCCGGTGTCCACGGCCTTCTTGTCGAAGCTGCCGCCGCTGACCTTGTTGTCGCTGACACTGCCGCCGTAGTAGTACGAGCCGCGGGCCGTACCGCTGCCGCTGCTCCCGCTGCCGTTGCCGCTCTCGCACTCGTAGCTCGGGAGCTTCTCGCGCGTCAGCGGGTCGACACACCGCTTGTCGGGCTCGGATCCGCAGGACGTGATCGTCGCCGCGAGCACCCCCATACCGCCGAGCACGACCGTGCTCGACCTCAGCCTGCGCATGAATCTGCCTCCCCATCCCGTGGTCGCGACCGCACAGTTTAGGCCGCTGTTCGAGCGGCCCCGCACTAGAGTCCTTTCGTGCTCTTTGGGATGATCTGCGCGCTGGCTTCCTCGGTCTGCTTCGGTACGGCGTCGGTTCTGCAGGCGCTCGGCGCCCGGGCGGCGACGCCCGGGACGGGCGCGGGCGTCGACGTCGCCCTGTTTCTGCGAGCGGTGCGGCAGTGGCGATATCTGGCCGGACTCTCGCTGGACGGGATCGGCTTCGGCCTCCAGATCGTCGCCCTTCTCACCCTGCCCATCTACACCGTGGGCGCGGCGCTCGCGGCCAGCCTCGCGGTGACCGCGGTGGTCGCCTCGTGGCTCCTGAAGGTCCGCCTCAGCCGGGTGGAGTGGACCGCGGTGGCCGTCGTCTGCGGGGGTCTCGCCATGCTGGCCGTCTCCTCGGGGACGGAGGGCCACAAGACCGGTTCGGACGCGCTGGAGTGGGCGATGCTGGTGACGGCCTTCGGGGTCCTCGGGGTCGGCATGCTGGCCGGGCGGCTGCCCGAGGGGCCGCGGGCGCTCGCGCTTGGCCTCGGGGCCGGGTTCGGCTTCGGGGTGGTGGAGGTGGCGGTCCGGCTCATCGACGGGATCGATCTGACCAACCCCGCGTTCTACGGGCTGCTGGTCGGCGGCGGGGCCGCCTTCCTGCTCCTGACGTCGGCGCTGCAGCGGGGGTCGGTGACGACGGCGACGGCGGGTGCGGTCCTCGGCGAGACGATCGGCCCGGCGCTGGTGGGGGTCGTGTGGCTGGGCGACAAGACGCGGGAGGGCCTGGCCTGGCTGGCGATCCTCGGCTTCACGATCGCGGTCGCGGGGGCGCTGGTCCTGGCCCGGTTCGGTGAGGCGCCGGTGCCCGAGGAGGCCAGGGCGGAGAGCCCAACGCCCTGAAGCACCCCGACATCCCGCGCGTCACGGCGTCGCCCGGCCATCCCGCGCGTCACGGCGCCGGCAGGACCCGGCAGAGGGCGGCGAGGGCGCCCGACCAGGCGCTGTCCGGGGGCGTGGCGTAGCCGACCACCAGGCCGTCCTGGGCCGGGGCGGTGTCCGGGTGGCGGAAGCGGTTGAGGCCGAGGACCGCGAGGCCCTGCCAGGCGGCGGAGCGCAGGGCCTCCGGCTCCTGGCCCGCCGGGAGTTCCAGGACCGCGTGGAGGCCGGCCGCGATGCCGCTCACCCGGGTCTGCGGCGAGTGCGCGGCCACGGCCGCCACCAGCTCGTCGCGGCGCCGCCGGTAGCGCAGCCTCATCGCCCGTACATGGCGGTCGTACGCCCCCGATTCGAGGAACTCCGCGAAGGTCAGCTGGTCCAGGGCGCTGCCCGTCCAGTCCATGTGGCCCTTCAGCTCGACCACTTCGTCCACGAGGCTCTCCGGCAGCACCATCCACCCCAACCGCAGCCCGGGCGCGAGGGACTTGCTGGAGGTGCCCAGGTACACCACCCGCTCCGGGTCGAGGCCCTGGAGGGCGCCGACCGGCTGACGGTCGTAGCGGAACTCCCCGTCGTAGTCGTCCTCCAGGACGAGCCCGCCCGAGGCTCGCGCCCAGTCGATCGCCGCGACCCGCCGGTCGGGGTGGAGGGCGCCGCCGAGCGGGAACTGGTGGGCGGCCGTCATCAGCACCGCGCCGACCCCCTTCATCCCGGGCAGCCCGTCGGTCCTCGTGCCGAGCTCGTCGTACGGCAGGGCGGGCAGCCGCAGCCCCGAGCGGGTCAGCAGCCGCCAGTGCTCCTCGAGCCCGTACGCCTCGACCGCCACTTCCCGCACCCTCCGCGCCCGCAGCACCTGCCCCATGAGGGAGAGCCCGTGCACGAACCCCGAGCAGATCACGATCCGTTCCGGCCGCGCGTACACGCCCCGCGCCCGCGCGAGGTACTCGGCGAGCACCGTGCGCAGCTCGATCCGGCCGCGCGGATCGCCGTACCCAAAAGCCTCGTTGGGCGCCGCCGTCAGCGCCCGCCGGGAGGCCTTGAGCCACTCGGCGCGCGGGAAGGAGCCGAGGTCGGGCATGCCCGGCTTGAGGTCGTACGTCGGCCTGGCGCGGGCCCTGCGGGCGGCCGCCGCCCCCTGCCGCGCGCCGCCCGGCCGGCCCTGCCCTCCCGGCCCGCCCGAACCGGTCCGGCGGCGCGGCACCGACCGCTGGGCGACCCTCGTCCCTGAGCCCTGCCGGGCGGTCAGCCAGCCCTCGGCGACCAGCTCGGCGTACGCGTCGGCGACCGTGTTCCGGGCGATCCCCAGGTCCGCGGCGAGCGTCCGGGAGGACGGCAGCCGTACGCCCGCCGACAGCCGCCCGCTGCGCACCGCCTCCCGCAACGCGTCCATCAGCGCCGCGCGCAGCCCCGTACCCTGCCCCGCATCGCGCAGGTCGAGGTGGAGGTCGGCGCCAAAAGTGGCCCACTCTTCTGCCATACGAATGGACCATACTCCTGTGCCATCCAGCTCGTACGGTGAGAGACATGACGACGACGACCACTGAATCCGTGAAGCCCGAGTACGCCCACGAGCACGCTCCCCGCCTCAACTTCGGCGAGCGCGTCCCCGAGTTCTACCGGGCCATGCTGCGGCTCGAGCAGGCCGCGGCCAAGGACATCGACCCCACCCTCTTCCACCTGATCAAGCTCAGGGCCTCGCAGGTCAACCACTGCGCGTTCTGCATCGACATGCACTCCAAGGATGCCCTCGCCGAGGGCGAGTCCGTGGAGCGGATCGTCCAGCTCAACGCCTGGCGCGAGTCGCGGCACTTCTACACCGAGCGCGAGCTCGCCGCGTTCGAGCTGACCGAGGCAGTCACCGTCCTCACCGACGGCTTCGTCCCGGACGAGGTCTACGCGCGGGCCGCCGCCCACTTCGACGAGACGGAGCTGGCGCGGGTCATCGGCGCCATCACCGTCATCAACGCCTGGAACCGCATCGCGGTGACCACGCGCATGACGCCGGGCCACTACACGCCGGGCCAGTTCAAGTAGGAAGCGGGCTTCAAGGAGAAGCGGGAACCGAAAAGCGCACCGCCCCGGCCGAAGCGGCCGGGGCGGTGCGGTGGTTTCTCTCAGGCTCAGATGAGGCCGAGCTCGCGAACGGCGTCGCGCTCCTCCGCCAGCTCGCGCACGGAGGCGTCGATGCGGGCGCGGGAGAACTCGTTGATGTCCAGGCCCTGGACGATCTCGTACTTGCCGTCCTTGCAGGTGACGGGGAACGAGGAGATGAGGCCCTCGGCGACACCGTAGGAGCCGTCCGACGGGATGCCCATGGAGGTCCAGTCGCCCTCGGCGGTGCCGTTGACCCAGGTGTGGACGTGGTCGATGGCGGCGTTGGCGGCGGAGGCGGCCGAGGACGCGCCACGGGCCTCGATGATCGCGGCGCCGCGCTTGGCGACGGTCGGGATGAAGGTGTCGGCCAGCCACGCCTCGTCGTTGACGACCTCGGCGGCGTTCTTGCCGGCGATCTCCGCGTGGAAGATGTCCGGGTACTGGGTCGCCGAGTGGTTGCCCCAGATGGTGAGGCGCTTGATGTCCTCGACCGACGCGCCGGTCTTCTGGGCCAGCTGCGACAGCGCGCGGTTGTGGTCCAGGCGGGTCATCGCGGTGAAGCGCTCGGCCGGCACGTCCGGGGCCGCGGCCTGGGCGATCAGGGCGTTGGTGTTGGCCGGGTTGCCGACGACGAGGACCTTGATGTCGTCCGCGGCGTGGTCGTTGATGGCCTTGCCCTGCGGCTTGAAGATGCCGCCGTTGGCGGCGAGCAGGTCGCCGCGCTCCATGCCCTTGGTACGCGGGCGGGCGCCGACGAGCAGCGCGACGTTGGCGCCCTCGAAGCCCTGGTTCGGGTCGTCGAAGATGTCGATGCCCTTGAGCAGCGGGAAGGCGCAGTCGTCGAGCTCCATGGCGGTGCCCTCGGCGGCCTTGACGCCCTGCGGGATCTCGAGGAGGCGCAGCTTGACCGGCACGTCCGCGCCGAGCAGGTGGCCGGAGGCGATGCGGAACAGCAGCGCGTAGCCGATCTGGCCGGCCGCGCCGGTCACGGTGACATTCACGGGAGTGCGGGTCATGGCGATCTCCGTAAGACAGCTGGCGGGTGGGGGTCCCTGCCCCGGGTGCTGGACAACTCTTCTTGATCGATCGGTGTCTCGACGTGAAGAGATATTTCCAGCGGTCAGGCTATCCGACCCGGGACGGGTCGAACCCCCACCCCCTTGTGGTCCGGCTCACTGCCACCCGACTGGGGTCAGCGACCGCCGGTGCACGTCCGGGTGCCGTTCGCCGGCGTCGCGCACGCCCGCGCGTCCGCCGCGTCCGTCGTCGCGACCATCGGGGTGTACGCGTCCGGATCCGCGCCCACGGTCACGTCCTGGCCGCTCCCGGCGGCGGTGACGTGCAGGGTGTCGCCGGGCGAGGCGCCGGTGACGCGCGCCCAGGCGGCGCCGCAGGTCCTGCTGAACCGCACCTCGACCTGCCCGGCGAAGCCGACCGGGGCGCGGGAGACGGTGGTGGCGAACGTGCCGCCGCAGCCCATGACTTCGGGGTCCTGGCCCGTACATCCGGCGCCCGAGCATTTCACTCCGGCGGGGAGGGTCGTCGCGCTCGGCCCTGCGCCGGGGGACCCGGGGGCGGTGGTGGGCGTACGGGTGGCCGCGCCGCCCCGGTCGTCGGTGGAGCCCTCTCCGCCGCCGAGGTCGGCGAGGAGGACGGCGGCGGTGACGACGAGCAGGGCGCCGAGGACGCCGGTGAGGAGCAGGAGTACGCGAAGGGCGGGGCGGGGGCGGGGTGCTGCGGGGGCGGCTTGGGGCTCCGGCTGCCGCGCGGGGGCGGCGCTTCCGGGACTTCCGGAGCTTCCGATACTTCCGGCTCCTCCGGCGCTTCCCGTGCTGCCGGTCGCGCTGTGGTGGCTGCTGACGCTGGTCTCCGTCGAGGCGTTCGCGCTGGGCGCGGCGTCGGTGGTGCCGGCGGCGGCCCCGGGGCCCTGCCCGGCGCCCTTCCAGGCGCGCTCGGCCTGCTCCCACTCCGCCGTGAGCCGTACGGGATCGGCGCCGGTCACCTCGGCGAGGGCGAGGACGGCGGCCCTGGGGGCGAGAACGCGGCCGTCGAGGAACCGCTCCCAGGCGGCCCGGCTGTAGCCGGTGCGGTCGGCGACGGCGGCGAGGCTCAGTCCGCTGCGGTCGACGAGGCGTCGTAACCGGCCCGCGAACTCGCGCACGCGCGGGTCGAGTTCGTCAGGCAGCGCCTGCCAACGAGGCATGTGCGGTTCCCCCTCGCCTCCTCGCGACCCCCGGAGGGATCCTCCCGCTCAGGATGGCAGCTTCCTGGGGCGGGCGGGAGTGACGGAGTTCCGGAATGGTCACTTCCGTGCCACAGCGCGCAGACGGACCTTGAACCATCGTTGGCACGTACATGACCCTCATAGAGGGACGGCGCCCGCCCTCCCACGGGGGAGAGGGCGGGCGCCGGCCTCACAGTCCTGGGCCCTGAGGCCTAAGTGATCGTCAGATGGAGGATGTCCTCCAGGAACGGGATCCTCAGCCAGGGATCCGGCTGCACCATGAGCGCCAGCAGCACGATGAGCCCGCCCATGACGCCGTACGTGACCATGTCGGTGAACCGCGACCGCACGGCGAGCATGCCGACCGACGGCAGCGTGCGCCGCAGACAGGCGCCGACGAGCAGCGCGACACCGACGAGCATCGTCCCGACCCGGAACGACTGCGCGAAGAGGTCCGTCCCGACGATCAGCAGCCCCAGCGCCGCGAGCCCGAGCACCGTCAGGAGCGGCCACTGACGCGCGGGGGCGGAGGCGTCCCCGGCGGCGGCCCGCCCGCCCCCTTCGGGGCGCGCGGTGTCGGTCGTGAGCGACGGGGGCCGCCGCCTACGGCCGGGCGGGACGGGGGTCGCGGCACCGGCCGCGGCACCCGCCGCCGCACCGGAGTCAGTACGGGAGTCCGTACGGGAGTCGGCATCGGAGTCCGCTTGGGCCGACGCCGTACCTTCGGCGGCCTCGACGCCCTCGCCGCCCTCGACGTCTTCGCCGCCCTCGGCACCCGAAGACCCGACCGGCGCGCCCTCCGCGTCGGCCGTGACCCCCTCGGCGCCCTCGGCGCCTTCCGCGCCCTCGGCGCCCGGTGTGTCGCCCCCCACGACCTTCGACGTCATCGTCAGAGCGCCTCGGCCGCGCGCTCGGCGGCCTCGACGACGTTGACGAGCAGCTGCGCGCGGGTCATCGGGCCGACGCCACCGGGGTTCGGGGAGATCCAGCCCGCGACCTCGGTCACCCCCGGGTGCACGTCGCCGAGGATCTTGCCCTCGCCGTCGCGCGAGACGCCGACGTCCAGGACGGCCGCGCCCGGCTTCACGTCCTCCGGCTTGATCAGGTGCGGCACGCCCGCCGCCGCGACGATGATGTCCGCCCGCCGCAGGTGCGCGGACAGGTCGCGCGTACCGGTGTGGCACTGCGTGACGGTCGCGTTCTCCGAGCGCCGCGTGAGCAGCAGCGGCATCGGGCGGCCGATCGTGACACCGCGCCCGACGACCACGACCTCCGCGCCGTTGATCTCCACGCCGTGGCCGCGCAGCAGCGTGATGATGCCGTTGGGGGTGCACGGGAGCGGCGCCGGCTCGTTCAGTACGAGGCGGCCCAGGTTCGTCGGGTGCAGACCGTCGGCGTCCTTGGCCGGGTCCATCAGCTCCAGGACGCGGTTCTCGTCGATTCCCTTGGGGAGCGGGAGCTGGACGATGTACCCGGTGCACGCGGGGTCCTCGTTGAGCTCCCGTACGACCGCCTCGATCTCCTCCTGCGTGGCGGTCGCGGGCAGCTCGCGCTGGATCGAGGCGATGCCGACCTGCGCGCAGTCGCGGTGCTTGCCCGCGACGTACTTCTGGCTGCCCGGGTCGTCGCCGACCAGGATCGTGCCGAGGCCGGGCGTGACGCCCCGCTCCTTCAGGGCCGCCACGCGGACGGCCAGTTCGGTCTTGATCGCGGCTGCGGTGGCCTTGCCATCGAGAATCTGGGCGCTCATGGGCCCATCCTCCCGGATGACCCCTCGCTAGTTCCAATTCGCCTGGACGCGGACCGCGCGGAGGCGGAGGGAACGGTTCTGGGAAGGTTGCACTCGCACAACGCACCGACTACCGACTGGACAAAAAGTCGACGGTACGACGACGATGTCGGCGAAGTGCCGCGGGCAGTGCCGGGGGGCGAACCGCTCATATGCCGTGAAAGTTCCTCCGCGCGGGCCGCGTCGTCCCCGCACAGACCAACGGAGGAATCCCGCGATGAGCTTCGGCGAACCGAACAACCCCTACGGCCAGCAGCCGCAGGGGCAGCAGCCGGGCTACGGCTACCCCCAGCAGCAGCCGGGCCAGCAGCCCGGCTACGGCTACCCGCAGGCTCCCCCGATCCAGCAGCCGTACGGCGCGGGCGGTTACCCGGGCATGGCCATGGAGATGCCGGGCGGTGTGAAGTCGGCGCGCGTGATCCTCTGGATCGTCAGCGGCCTCAACGTGATCGGCGCGCTCGCCGTCATCGCCATGTCGTTCGCGATCGAGGGCGAGCTCGAGCGGTCCGGCGCCTCGTCGGCCGACGCCGAGATGTTCGCGGACCTGGGCCAGGGCGTGCTGATCGGTCTCGGCATCTTCTCGGCGATCATCGGCGTTCTCGGCATGGTGCTCGCCGCCAAGTTCAAGACGGGCGGCAGCGGCGTTCGCGTCTGCACCATCGTCTACGCGTCGTTCATGGTGCTGTTCAGCATCTTCTCGCTGCCCGCGGGCATCATCAGCCTGGTGCTCGGCATCCTGATCATCGTCTTCGTGGCGAAGGCGGACGGCGCGGCCTGGTTCAACCGCCAGAAGCAGCAGTACTGATCACTGCTGATCGCTGACACCGGCGGTCATGCCACACCGAAGGGGCCCGGTTCCGTTCTCGGAACCGGGCCCCTTCGGCATGCGACTCTCGATCAGCTCCGCTTGAGCACCACGAACTGTCCCGCCTGCGCCGACACCTCGTACCGCGCCTCCGGGTGCAGCTGGGACGCCAGCTGCACGGGGTCGGTGACCGGCTGGGACCAGCCGGAGGAGAGGTCGAGGGCGAGGTAGTCCGGGCTGACCCCCTTCGCCCCGCCGACCCAGTAGACCGTGCGGTCGGCGGTGAGGTGCGCCATCAGCGGCACGTTCGTCTCGACGCTCGCCCCCGTCGGCACCGCGTCGACCGCCCGCCGGGCCTCCAGCGTCCGGGCGTCCGTACGGTACGTCTCCGAGCGCAGCAGCTCCCGCAGCGGCAGGTCGAGGGCGAGCACGATCGCGACGGCCGTGACGACCGGGACGACGACCTTGCCGTACGACACGAGCCACGCGCGCGGCGAGGTGCGGACGGTGCGGACCGCGTCGACCAGGGCGAGGAAGACGATCGGCATCAGGATGGCGCTGTAGTGCCAGATCATCCCCCAGTGGTTCGGGTCCTGGGAGAGGAAGCGCCAGCCGAGCGTCGGCAGCACGAGCAGCATCAGCGGGGAGCGCAGCGCCAGGAAGCCGGTGATGCCGACGAGGAAGAAGACCATCTCCCACTTCACGTCGGAGCCGAGCGAGGTGAGGAGCACCTGGGCGAAGGAGACGTCCGCGCCCTCGCCGGTCTTCTCGATCTTGGCCCAGTAGTCGTACTGACCGACCCGGCTCGCCGCCGGGATCAGGACCAGGACCGTGAGGGCGAAGAACGCGGCGCCGAAGGCGGCCAGGGCCGCGCCGAGCCGCTTCTGCCCCTTGAGGAAGAGGACGGCGCCGACCATGGCGACGGTGAGCCCCATGTCCTCCTTGACCAGGACCAGCGGCGCGGACCAGGCGGCGGCCGCCGTCCAGCGCCCGAGGAGCAGGGCGCGGCAGGTCAGGGCGAGCAGCGGGACGGCGAAGGCGATCTCGTGGAAGTCGGACTTGACGGCTTCCTGGAGGCCCCAGGACAGGCCGTAGGCGACGGTGAGCCCGAGTCCTGCGGCGCGGCTGCCGAGCACCTGGTGGGCGGTGTGGCCGACGACGACGGCCGAGGCGGCGAAGAGCGCGGCCTGTGCGAAGAGCAGGGCGAGCGGGGAGGACCAGATCCAGTACAGGGGCGCGAGGAGCGCTGTCACGGGACTGAAGTGGTCCCCGAGTATGAGGAAGCCGGGGCCCTTGATGTCGACGATCGGGGCCCGGAACTCGGCGTAGGCCCGGACGGACTGGTTGAAGATCCCGAGGTCCCAGGAGGGCGTACGGAAGTGCGCGTACTGGACCCAGGAGTAGAGGAAGTAGAGCGCGCAGAGCACGCCCGCCACCAGGGCGTACGGGAGCAGGGGCGCGGCGGCGAGTTCACGCTCGGCGTGCTCGGCCGGCCCGGCCCTTCCGGCGCGCTCGGCCTCCGGGGCGGCGGCCTGGGCCGGCACCCCGTTCTGTACTTCCAACATCGCGCCCCCACCTAGAGCCGCCGACAAAAGAGCAACCCATTAGACCAGAGCGCCGGTGGCGGCCGACCGGAGCGACGGTACGGGGGCGACGGGGCCCGCCGGTGAAGACCGGCGGGCCCCGGGGTGTCGGCGTGTGCCGACCTGTCGGCAGTCCGTGCCGACCTCGCCGTCAGTGCGTCAGCGCGTCAGTGGAAGAAGTGGCGCGTGCCCGTGAGGTACATCGTCACGCCCGCCTTCTTCGCGGCCTCGATCACCTGCTCGTCGCGGACCGAGCCGCCCGGCTGCACGACCGCCTTGATGCCGGCCGCCGTGAGGATCTCCAGGCCGTCCGGGAACGGGAAGAACGCGTCCGAGGCCGCGTACGCGCCGCGCGCCCGCTCCTCGCCGGCGCGCTCGACCGCGAGCTTCGCCGAGTCGACGCGGTTGACCTGGCCCATGCCGACGCCGACCGAGGCGCCGTCCTTGGCGAGCAGGATCGCGTTGGACTTCACGGCCCGGCACGCCTTCCACGCGAAGGCGAGCTCGGCAAGGTCGTCGGCCGACAGCGCCTCGCCGGTCGCGAGCGTCCAGTTCGCCGGGTCGTCGCCCTCGGCCTGGAAGAGGTCGAGGTGCTGGACGACCGCGCCACCGGAGATGGGCTTGATGTCGTCGATCATCGCGGCGGGGTAGCCGTCGACCTTCAGGACGCGGATGTTCTTCTTCCGCGCCAGGATCTCGACCGCGCCGTCCTCGAAGTCCGGGGCCGCGATGACCTCGGTGAAGATCTCCGCGACCTGCTCGGCCATCGCGACGGAGACCGGACGGTTCACGGCGATGACGCCGCCGAACGCCGACAGCGGGTCGCAGGCGTGCGCCTTGCGGTGCGCCTCGGCGACGTCCGCGCCGAGCGCGATGCCGCACGGGTTGGCGTGCTTGATGATCGCGACACAGGGCGCGTCGTGGTCGAAGGCGGCGCGCCGGGCCGCCTCGGTGTCCACGTAGTTGTTGAAGGACATCTCCTTGCCGTGCAGCTGCTCGGCGTTGGCGAGTCCGCCACGAAGGCCGTCGGTGTAGAGCGCGGCGCTCTGGTGCGGGTTCTCGCCGTACCGCAGGGACGACTTGCGCTCCCAGGTCTTCCCGAGGAACTCCGGGAGCTCCGCGTCCTCGTCGGCCGCGTAGCTGTCGGTGAACCAGGAGGCGACCGCCACGTCGTACGCGGCCGTGTGCTGGAAGGCCTCGGCCGCCAGGCGCTTGCGGGCGGTCAGGTCGAAGCCGCCGCTCTTGGCCGCCGCGAGGACGTCGGCGTACCGCTCCGGGGAGGTGACCACGGCCACGGACGGGTGGTTCTTCGCGGCGGCGCGGACCATCGACGGGCCGCCGATGTCGATCTGCTCGACGCACTCGTCGGGGGTGGCGCCGGAGGCGACGGTCTGCTTGAACGGGTACAGGTTCACCACCACCAGGTCGAAGGGCTCGACGCCCAGCTCGGCGAGCTGGTTGCGGTGGTCCTCCAGACGCAGGTCGGCGAGGATGCCGGCGTGCACGCGCGGGTGCAGGGTCTTCACCCGGCCGTCCAGGCACTCGGGGAAGCCGGTGAGCTCCTCGACCTTGGTGACCGGGACGCCGGCCGCGGCGATCTTCGAGGCGGTGGAGCCGGTGGAGACGAGGGCGACACCCGCCTCGTGCAGGCCGCGGGCCAGCTCCTCAAGGCCGGTCTTGTCGTAGACGCTGACGAGTGCGCGGCGGATGGGGCGCTTCGTACCTTCGGCGGTCACGGGATTGTTACCTTTCGTCCCTCAATGCGGTAGCCGTGCCGGGCCAGACGCCCCACGACCTCGACGAGCAGCGAGCGCTCGACTTCCTTGATGCGCTCATGGAGCGCGGCTTCATCGTCCTCGTCCCGGACCTCGACCACGCCCTGGGCGATGATCGGTCCGGTGTCGACGCCGTCGTCGACGAAGTGGACGGTGCACCCGGTGACCTTCGCGCCGTACGCGAGTGCGTCCCGCACTCCATGGGCACCGGGAAAGCTGGGCAGCAGCGCCGGGTGGGTGTTGACGACCCGGCCGCCGAAGCGGGCGAGGAACTCCTTGCCGACGATCTTCATGAAGCCGGCCGAGACGACGAGGTCGGGCTCGTACGCGGCGGTGGCCTCGGTCAGGGCGCGGTCCCACTCCTCGCGGGTCGCGTGGTCCTTCACCCGGCACACGAACGTGGGCAGTCCTGCGCGCTCGGCCCGCTCCAGACCGGCGATGTTGTCGCGGTCGGCGCCGACGGCGACGATCCGGGCGCCGTAGCCCTCGGGGCCCTCGGGGTCGGCGGCGATCGCGTCGAGCAGGGCCTGGAGGTTGGTGCCGGAGCCGGAGACCAGGACGACGAGGCGGGCGGCGGCCACAGGGTCACTCTTTCCGTGGTGTTTGTACGGTCGCACGAACGAATCGTGCCTCTGGATACGGGGAACCCTACGAAGGTCCCGACCGTCAGCAACGATACCGGCACACGGGAAGGCCCCCACGGGACGGGGGCGTGGCCGCGGGGTAGCGTCGGGTTCACGACAGTTGAGCCCGTACCTTGAGACGGCAGTTGAGACAGCAGTTGCGACGACAGAGGGAAGACGTTCAGCAGATGCCGGAACGCCAGTCCACGGACGACAACAACCCGTTCGCGCCGCCGCCCGAGGGGCAGCCGGACCAGCCGTGGCAGCCGCGGCGGCCGGAGGGCTCGGACGACGACGCGTCGTCCGGGTCGTCCGGACCCGCCGACGGCTCCGGCCGCTCCGGAGGCCGCTGGAGCAGCCGCCAGCCCGGCCGCTCCTCCGACGGTTTCGGCCGCCGCCCCGAGCGCCCCTCCGGCCCCGACGGACAGGGCCAGGAGCCCGGGCCCCGGTGGGACCCGAAGGATCCGATGCAGCGGCGGGCGCGGTACTCGCTGCTCGCGGGCATGTGGGGCTTCTTCTTCGCCCTCTTCGAGATCCCGGAGCTGGCGCTGCTCCTGGGCGCCCTGGGTCTGTACTGGGCGATCAGCGCGCTGCGCGCCAAGCCGAAGGCGCAGGCCCCGGCGCAGGCGACCGCTTTCGACCAGCCGCAGAGCCCGGCGGCCGCTCAGCAGCCGCCCGCGAAGACCGGAGCCCCGTCCGGCCTGGCCGCCCGTACGCAGCGCACGGCGGCGGTCAGCGGTCTGATCGCGGCCTCGCTGTCCCTGCTGATCGTCGCGGGCAGCTTCACGCTCCAGCTCGTCTACCGCGACTTCTACACCTGCGCCGACGACGCCCTGACCAAGTCGGGCCAGCTGGCCTGCAACGACCTGCTGCCCAAGCCGCTGCGGGACGTCATCGGCGTCCGGGAGTAGCGGCTACTCGTCTCCGTCCTTCGCCGGGGCCTCAGGGGCCGGCGGCGGAGGTGGCGGAGGCGGAAGGGCCGGTTCCCAGGCCGCCGGGAGGAAGTCGTACGACTCGAACCCGGTGTCGTCGTACGCGTCGTCGTCCTCGGCCTCGACCTCGCGGGCAGGAGTCGGTACGGGGACGACCGGGGTCGGGGTCGGCGCCTGCACCGGCGGCAGCGGCTCCGCCTCGGCCTCGGCCCACGGCCCCGCCGTCACGGCCGGCGCCGGCTTCGTGCCGCGCAGGCCCCAGGCCCGTACGCCCAGCGCCACCGGCACCCCGACCGCCGCGCACCACAGCACCGCCGCCGCCCCGGTCTGCCACCACACCGGGCCGAACACCGCGAGCCGGCCCGCGCCGAGGGGCCCTCCGGCGGCCCCCGCGAGGAGGGCCGTCGCCGCACCGCACACCCAGGCGCCGATCAGGGCCGTCAGCGCCGCCTCCCGGGCCGTCCAGGCCCGTGCCGACCGGCCCACACCCGCGCCGAGGACCACGGCCGCCACGAGCGGGACCGTCGCCGCCGCCCAGTGGACCCAGCCGCCCGGTCCCGCGCCGGGCAGCGCGGCAAGCAGCGGGAAGGGCGGGACGGCCGCCGCGCCGGTGAGGCCCAGCGGGGTCGCCGAGGCACCCGTACCGAGCGCGAACCCCGGCCCGAGGCCGTACGAAGCCCCCCACACCGCCGCGTTCGGCACCAGCGCGACGGCAAGGAGCAGGACCGAGGCGCGCCCCGACCACTCCCCCGCGAGCCCGGCGAACGACTCCTGAGCCGCGGCCGCGTGCCAGACCAGCGAGGCCCCGAACACCGCTGCCCCGCCGGCCGGCAGGACCACGAGCGCGGGCGCCACCGAGCGCAGCGCCACGGCCGCGTGTTCCTGGCGCGGGAGGGGCCGTCCTGCCGACGTCCACGCGCCGAGCCCGGCGAAGGCGGCCACCGTCAGGGGCAGCCACAGGCCGGCGCTCAGCAGGTCGGCGGGGAGCGAACCGCTCACCGAGTAGAGCACCACACCGGCCGCGACCAGCAGATACCCGGCGCACACGGCCGTCACGGCCGCCATTCCGGCCGCCACTCCGGCCGCTCGCTCCTCCGCGTACGGCTCCATGGCGCCCCGCGCGATCCGGTGCAGGAGCCAGGCCGGCAGCGCCATGAGCAGCAGCGGGGTGATCCCGAGCGGCGCGGGCAGGCCCGAGGCGGTGTCCGTGCGGATCAGGTCCACGCCGTGGGCGAGCAGCCAAAGACCGGCGGCCGTGTGCAGCGCCTCGCCGGGACCGCTGTCGGGGTACGGCGAGCTGATCCACGCCGCCGTCACCAGGACCGCGAGGGCGCCGAGCCCGAGCCCCGCCGCGACCCCGCCGCGCACGAACGCGGCCCCGAGAGCGGCGGACCGGCCGCCCTGGGCCAGTGGCTCGGCCGGCAGCGCGGGGGTGTGCTCGGTCAGGTGGGTCACGCGCCCATGCTGCCAACGACACGCGCTTTTCTCGCGTAACAGGCAAAACGCCGTTGTGTCGCTCAAGATACGTTTATGTACTTTTCCGCCCGGAACGCCCTTGCGGGAGGTCGTCGCCGATGAACCGGAGCATGCCCTCCCCCAAGGAGCGGCGCAGACTGCGCGAGGCCAGGGGACTGAGCGAGGACCAGGTCGCGGAGGCCATGGGGGTCACGCGGGCCACGGTCAGGTCCTGGGAGACCGGCCGCACCACACCACGGGGGCGGAAGCAGGAGGCGTACGCGAAGCTGATCGGCGCGTACGAGGACCAGGGCGCCCCCACCCCCGAGTCCGCGCCCCCCGCCGAGCCGCCCACGCCACCCACGCCCGCCGAGCCGCCCACCCGAGTGGCCGAGCCCCCGCAGCACGTGGAACCCCCGACGCACGTGGCCAAGCCCGCCACCGCCGGCGCGGCGCCCACCGCGAACACCCGCCCGAGAGCCGCGGCCAAGCGCGCCGCGAAGCCGCCCAAGACCCCTGCGGCGGCCGCCCCCGGCTCCGGCACCGGTCAGAAGGCCCCCCGCGCCGTCCGGGCGGGCTGGGCCGCCGCCCAGCAGCCCCTGGAGAAGCTGAAACCGGTCGAGCCCATGCCCACTGCGGAACCCCCGGCCCCCGAAGCCCTCGAAGCCCCCGTCGAGCCCTCGCTCACCCCGGAAGAGGCCTTCGACGCCCTCTACGCGCACGCCGCGCCCGGTCTCGTCCACCAGACGTACCTGCTCACCGGCCGCCGCCGGCTCTCCCGGGAGGCCGTGGAGCACGCCTTCCACCACGCCTGGCAGCACTGGCCCGAGGTCGCGGTCGACCGTGACCCGGTGGGCTGGGTGCGGGCGGCGGCGTACGAGTACGCGCTCTCCCCCTGGCACCGGCTGCGCCGCGGCCACAAGCACCCGGACGCCCCGCCCACCGAGGCCGGGCGGCGGGACCTGCTCGCGGCGCTGCTCGAACTGCCGCCGCCGTACCGCCGTACCGTCCTGCTCTACGACGGGCTCGGCCTCGACCTGCCCGACACGGCCGCCGAGACCGAGGCGAGCACCCCCGCGGCCGCCAACCGGCTGCTGCACGCCCGTACCGTCATCGGGGAGCGCGTGCCCGACCTGGCCGACCCCGACGCCCTCCACCGGCGCCTCGGCGCGCTGGTCGAGGAGGCGCCGACGGCGACGCTCGCGGAGGCCAGGAGCGTACGGACGGGCAGCGAGCGGCAGGCGCGGATGTGGACGCGCGCGGTCCTCGCCGTGACGGCGGCGCTCATCGGGGTCACGGCCTTCACGGCCGCGACCGCGCCGACGCGGTACCTGCCGGTCAACCACCCCGGCGAGACCGTCAACGGCGTGCCGGTGCGCGGCGGCTCGCAGAAGCTCACCCCGGAGGACGTGGAGCTGCGCGACAGCCTGCGCTCCCGGCCCCACCACGGCCCGGAGCGGCTCATCCCCGACACGCAGTAGCGCGGCCGTACGCCGAGTGCGGGCGTACGCGAGTGGGCCCCGCCCCTGCCCGGTTTCCCGGGAGGGGGCGGGGCCCACCTGTGCGGTTCAGACGACGCCGCTCAGCTTCAGCCCGCGAGGATCGCGCGCGCCAGCTTGGCGGTCTCGGTCGGCGTCTTGCCGACCTTGACACCGGCGGCCTCGAGGGCCTCCTTCTTCGCCTGGGCGGTGCCGGAGGAGCCGGAGACGATGGCGCCGGCGTGGCCCATGGTCTTGCCCTCGGGCGCGGTGAAGCCCGCGACGTAGCCGACGACCGGCTTGGTGACGTTCTTCGCGATGAAGTCCGCCGCACGCTCCTCGGCGTCGCCGCCGATCTCGCCGATCATGACGATCAGGTCGGTGTCGGGGTCGGCCTCGAACGCCGCGAGGGCGTCGATGTGCGTGGTGCCGATGACCGGGTCGCCACCGATGCCGACGGCGGACGAGAAGCCGATGTCACGGAGCTCGTACATCATCTGGTACGTCAGCGTGCCGGACTTCGAGACCAGGCCGATGCGGCCCGGCTTCGTGATGTCGCCCGGGATGATGCCGGCGTTGGACTGGCCCGGGGTGATGAGACCGGGGCAGTTCGGGCCGATGATGCGGGTCTTGTTGCCCTTCGACTGCGCGTACGCCCAGAAGGCGGCGGAGTCGTGGACGGCGATGCCCTCGGTGATGACCACGGCGAGCGGGATCTCGGCGTCGATCGCCTCGACCACGGCGGCCTTGGCGAAGGCCGGCGGGACGAAGAGGACGGAGACGTTGGCGCCCGTCTTCTCCATCGCCTCGGCGACGGAGCCGAAGACCGGGACCTCGGTGCCGTCGAAGTCGACGGACGTGCCGGCCTTGCGGGGGTTCACGCCACCGACGATGTTGGTGCCGTCACCCAGCATGAGCTTGGTGTGCTTCATGCCCGTGGCACCGGTCATGCCCTGGACGATGACCTTGCTGTCCTTGGTGAGGAAGATAGCCATGGTGTGCTTGACCTCGTCCCTTACTTCGCAGCCGCGAGCTCGGCGGCCTTGTCGGCCGCGCCGTCCATGGTGTCCACACGCTGCACGAGCGGGTGGTTCGCGTCCGACAGGATCTTGCGACCCAGCTCCGCGTTGTTGCCGTCGAGGCGCACGACCAGCGGCTTGGTGACCTCTTCGCCCTTGGAGGCGAGGAGCTCCAGCGCCTGGACGATGCCGTTGGCGACCTCGTCACAGGCGGTGATGCCACCGAAGACGTTGACGAACACGGACTTGACGTCCGGGTCGCCCAGGATGATCTCCAGGCCGTTCGCCATGACCTCGGCGGAGGCGCCGCCGCCGATGTCGAGGAAGTTGGCCGGCTTCACGCCGCCGTGGTTCTCACCGGCGTACGCGACGACGTCCAGGGTCGACATGACCAGGCCGGCGCCGTTGCCGATGATGCCGACCTCGCCGTCCAGCTTGACGTAGTTGAGGTTCTTGGCCTTGGCGGCAGCCTCGAGCGGGTTGGCTGCGGCCTTGTCCTCGAGCGCCTCGTGCTCCGGCTGACGGAAGTCGGCGTTCTCGTCGAGAGACACCTTGCCGTCCAGGGCCAGGATGCGGCCGTCCTTGGTCTTCACCAGCGGGTTGACCTCGACGAGGAGCGCGTCCTCGGCGACGAAGGTCTTCCACAGGGTCACCAGGGCCTCGGCGACACCCTCGGCCACGTCGGCCGGGAACTTCGCCAGGGCCACGATCTCGCGGGCCTTCTCGATGCTCACGCCGTCGACGGCGTTGACCGGGACCTTCGCGAGGGCCTCGGGGGTCTTCTCCGCGACCTCCTCGATGTCCATGCCGCCCTGCACCGACGCCATCGCGAGGAAGGTGCGGTTGGTGCGGTCGAGGAGGTAGGAGACGTAGTACTCGGCCTCGATCTCCGGGGACAGCTCGGCGATCATCACCTTGTGGACCGTGTGGCCCTTGATGTCCATGCCGAGGATGTCGGTCGCACGGGCGACCGCCTCGTCCGCGTCGGCAGCCAGCTTGACGCCGCCGGCCTTGCCGCGGCCGCCGACCTTCACCTGGGCCTTGACGACGGACTTGCCGCCGAGGCGCTCGGTCGCGGCGCGCGCGGCCTCAGGCGTGTCGATGACTTCACCGGCCAGCACCGGTACTCCGTGCTTGGCGAAGAGGTCCCTCGCCTGGTACTCGAACAGGTCCACGCGCGTCCGTCCCTTTTCTGATGATCGCGGTTCGTTGTCTGCGTGGGCGTGCCGCGAAGGGCAACGTGACTGCGCTGTCACAAGGGAGGCGTACACGGTGTCCGTGGACGCGGCATGTCCGTCCCGCAGGTTATCCCCGCAGGACGTTGGTCCCTAAATCGCAGGTCACACCGGAGCGGTGATACGGGTCACAGATCGTAGGGGTACGGGGGCGGTCCGTGGAGTACCGGGCCGATGGCCCCGGCGCCCGCGGCACAGGTGGGAACAGGGCTCCGGCCGCCTCACGACCCGCCCGTCCCCGAAGTGAGGGTCCGGGCGGCCGAGGTGTGATATGGGACTCAGTGCGTCCGGACGCGTCCGCTCGGGTGGTGCCGGGGCTACGGATTCCTGACCCACGGCGCTACGGATTCCGCGGTCCCTGCGCCGTGTCCGGCACGGGCAGCGGGCGCTTCTCGATCGCCGCCGCCATCACCTCGGGGAAGAGGTCGGGGGTGCAGGCGAAGGCCGGCGCGCCGAGCGCCGCGAGGGCGGCGGCGTGCTCGCGGTCGTAGGCGGGGGCGCCCTCGTCGGAGAGCGCGAGCAGGGCGACGAACTGCACTCCGGAGGCCTTCATCGCGGCGACCCGCTTCAGCATCTCGTCGCGGATGCCCCCTTCGTAGAGGTCGCTGATGAGGACGACGACCGTGTCGGCCGGGCGGGTGATCTGGGACTGGCAGTACGCGAGGGCGCGGTTGATGTCGGTGCCGCCACCGAGCTGGGTGCCGAACAGGACGTCGACCGGGTCGTCGAGCTGGTCCGTCAGGTCGACGACGGCGGTGTCGAAGACGACGAGCCGGGTCGCGATGGCCCGCATGGAGGCGAGGACCGCGCCGAACACGGAGGCGTAGACGACGGACGCGGCCATGGAGCCGGACTGGTCGATGCAGAGGACGACGTCCTTCTTGACCGACTGGGCGGCGCGGCCGTAGCCGATGAGGCGCTCGGGGACGACCGTGCGGTACTCGGGCAGGTAGTTCTTGAGGTTGGCGCGGATCGTCCGGTCCCAGTCGATGTCCCGGTGGCGCGGGCGGCTGATCCGGGCGGAGCGGTCGAGCGCGCCGGTGAGCGTGGCCCGGGTGCGGGTGGCGAGGCGCTTCTCCAGGTCGTCGACGACCTTGCGGACGACGGCGCGGGCCGTCTCCTTGGTCGTCTCGGGCATGGCCTTGTTGAGGGAGAGCAGCGTGCCGACGAGATGGACGTCGGCCTCGACGGCCTCCAGCATCTCGGGCTCCAGGAGGAGGGTGGAGAGCCCGAGGCGGTCGATGGCGTCGCGCTGCATGACCTGGACGACGGAGCTCGGGAAGTACGTCCTGATGTCGCCGAGCCAGCGGGCCACGGAGGGCGCGGAGCCGCCGAGGCCCGCGGACCTGTCGCGCTCGCGGGCGCGGCGGTCGGTGCGGCCGTCGCTCCGTCCGTAGAGCGCGGTCAGGGCTCCGTCCATGGCGGCGTCCGTGCCGGTGAGGGCGCAGCCGGTGCCGTCGGCCTCGCCGCCGCCGAGGACCATGCGCCAGCGGCGCAGCCGTTCGTCGTGCCCGGCTCCGGCCGCGGCCGGGCTGTCGGTCGTCGCGGTCATCGGTCCACCCCCACGAGGTCGGTCGGTCCCAGGATCAGTTCGAGCACGGGCAGGACTCCGTCGGCCCGTTCCTCGTCGAGCGCGGTGCCGAAGCCGGGTACGGCGGCGTCCGTACGGTTCGCGGCGGTGGCGGACGGGCCGCGGGCGACCAGCTCGCCCAGGGTGCGGCGCACGCCTGGTTCGTACGCGGAGAAGGTGCGGCGCAGCAGGGGCAGGACGTCGGTGAAGGCGTCCGCCGTCACGCCGGTCAGCCAGGTGTCGACGAGGGCGAGCAGCCGTTCGTCGTGGACGAGGAGCATGCCTCCTCCGGAGGCGCCGCCGACGAAGCCCTCGATCCAGGCGGCGGCGTCGGCGGGCGGGGTGCCGGGCGAGAGGGCGAGGCCCATGAGCCGCGCGGCCTCCTCCTCGTCGAGCCCGCCCTCGTCGAGGAGGAGTCGGGCGGCCCGGCCCCGGATGGTGCCGGGCACGCTGTCGCGGGCGGCGAGCCCGCGCAGGACGCCGGTCCACCGGGCGGCCGTGCCCTCGCTGTCCGTGCTGTCGCTGTCGGGGAGCAGGGGGAGCGCGCCGTGGACGGCGTCGAGGTGGCCGCGCATCTCGGCGGCGGCGTCGGTGTCGAGGCCGGTGCAGGCGGGCGGCAGGCCGACGCAGATCCGCTCGGCGAGCCCGGCCGCGACCTCGCCGAGCGCGGCGGTGTCGGTGGCCCGGACGTCGCCGTAGCGCAGCGAGCGGGCCAGCGCGGGCAGGGCCTGGGCGAGGTGGGCCACGTCCGTGTCGAGCGCGGCGCGGTCGGCGAGGGCGGTCATGACGACGGGGAGGGCGGCGCCGAGTCCGGCGAGCAGGCACTGCTCGGCGAGCGCGGTGACGTCGGCGAGCGCGGTCGCCTCCTGGGCGCGGGCCTCTGCCTTGGCGACGGCGGCGGACTCGACGGTGGTGCCCCAGACGCCGGCTTCGGCGACCCGGACGTGGAGTTCGGGCTGCCAGCGCAGCCGCCAGGTCTCGCGGAAGGTGCCGGTGCTGCCTCGTCCGGCGACGGGCGTGCCCCACTCGACGGAGAGCAGCCGCAGGCGGTGCAGGAGTCGGCTGCGGGCGGCGTCGTTCTCCTTGCGCAGGTCGAGTTCGAGCTCCCGCTCCTGGGCCTCCGGCTTGAGCCGCAGGCTCTTCTGGAGCCGGGCGAGGTCGCGCTGGAGGGGGACGGCGGGGGCGTCGTCGGGGACCTCGCCGAGGACGTCGCCGACGACGAGGCGGTCGCGCACGAGGTCGAGCGGGACGTCGGAGCCGTCGCACATCACGGCGCGGACGGCGTCGGTGGTCTCGCCGAGCCCGGCGAGGGGCCGGCCGCGCATCGCCGCGAGGGTCTCGGCGAGCCGGACCGCCTCGATGACGTGGGCGGAGGAGACGAAGGTGTCCTCGTCCCTGAGGAGGCCGGCGACCTTGGTCATCCAGCGCTCGATCGGGCGGTCGGGGGCGGCGAAGAGGTGTCCGTACCAGCCGGGGGCCTCGATGCCGGCGCCGTAGCCGGAGCGGCGGGCGAGGCGGCGGTGGGTCCAGGGCACCCACGTCATCTCGGTCTTCACCTTGGGCAGGCCCTTGAGCAGGGCGCGGTCGGCGGTGGCGGTCGTCGCGACGGTCAGCGCGGGCACGTGCCAGGCGCCGCAGACGACGGCCACCTCGTCACCGAACTCCTTGCGGGCGGCCCGCAGCTGGAGCCGCATGTACGCCTCGCGGATCAGATCGCGGGCGTGGCCGCCGTCGCCGTGGGTCTCGCGCAGCGCGCCCATGGCGTCGGCGAGCGCCTCGAAGGGGGCGACGGGGTCGGCGGCGCCGCGCAGTTCGACGGCGTCCTCCCACCAGCGCTCGGGGTCGTCGTATCCGCCGGCCCGGGCGAGCTCGGCGATCGGGTCGACGCGCAGGCCCTGGTCGGCCTCGGGTTCGTCGCCCTCGCCGTCGCCCCAGGTGGGGTCGGTGGCGGCGAGGGTGTGGGCGGCGGGCAGGTCGATGAACCGGACGGCGGCGCCGTGGGCGAGGGCCCAGCGGATCGCCACCCACTCGGGCGAGAACTCGGCGAAGGGCCAGAACGCGGCGCGCCCGGGGTCGTCCACGGCGTGGCCGAGCAGCGCGACGGGCGGCCGCATCGCGTCGTCGCCGGCGAGCGCGAGGATCCCGTCGGCCTCGGGCGGCCCCTCGACGAGGACCGCGGCGGGCCGCCGTGTCTCCAGCGCCCCGAGCACGGCCCGGGCGGAGCCGGGCCCGTGGTGCCGCACGCCGAGGAACAGGGGCCCCGCCGTCATGCGCTCACCTCGCGGCAAGCGCGGTAGAAGTCCTTCCAGCCGTCTCTTTCCCGGACGACCGTCTCCAGGTACTCCTGCCAGATGACGCGGTCCGCCGCCGGGTCGCGGACGACCGCGCCGAGGATGCCGGCGGCGACGTCGGCGGAGCGCAGGACGCCGTCGCCGAAGTGGGCGGAGAGCGCCAGGCCGCCGGTGACGACGGAGATCGCCTCGGCCGTGGAGAGCGTCCCCGAAGGGGACTTGAGCTTCGTGCGGCCGTCCGCGGTCACCCCGTCGCGCAGCTCGCGGAAGACGGTGACGACCCGTCGGATCTCCTCGACCCCCTCCGGCACGGCCGGGAGGTCGAGCGAGCGGCCGATCTGGTCGACGCGGCGCGCGACGATGTCGACCTCCGCCTCCGGGGTCGCGGGCAGCGGCAGCACGACCGTGTTGAAGCGGCGGCGCAGCGCGCTGGAGAGGTCGTTGACCCCCCGGTCGCGGTCGTTGGCGGTGGCGATCAGGTTGAAGCCCCGTACCGCCTGGACCTCCTGGCCGAGCTCCGGGATCGGCAGGGTCTTCTCGGACAGGATCGTGATGAGCGTGTCCTGCACGTCGGCCGGGATGCGGGTGAGCTCCTCGACCCGGGCGGTCAGCCCCTCGGACATGGCGCGCATGACGGGGCTGGGCACGAGCGCGTCCCGGCTGGGGCCGTGGGCGAGCAGCTTGGCGTAGTTCCAGCCGTACCGGATCGCCTCCTCGGGCGTGCCGGCCGTGCCCTGCACGAGCAGGGTCGAGTCGCCGCTGACGGCGGCGGCGAGGTGCTCGGACACCCAGGTCTTGGCGGTGCCGGGGACGCCGAGCAGCAGCAGGGCCCGGTCGGTGGCGAGTGTGGTGACGGCGACCTCGACGATCCGGCGCGGCCCGACGTACTTCGGTGTGATCACCGTGCCGTCGGGGAGCGTCCCGCCGAGGAGATAGGTGGCGACGGCCCACGGGGACAGCTGCCAACGGGCGGGCCGCGGCCGGTCGTCGGCGGCGGCGAGCGCCTTGAGCTCGTCCGCGAAGGCGTGTTCGGCGTGCGGCCGCAGGGCCTCGGAGCCGAGGTCGGGGCCGCTCGGCGCGGCCTGGCCGGGCAGCGCCGCGGCGCCCGTCCCGGTGTCGGTTCCGGCACCGGGGACGGTGCTCGCGATGGTTTCGGACACGGTCATGGATCCCCCTCCAGATCGTTCGACCTGATGTGGGATCCACCGTGCACCATGCCACTGACAGTCGGCCGTCACCGCAGGTCAGCGGCGAACTCCAGGGGTGCGTACGGGTGTCAGCCGGCGATCGGGGAGACCGCGACGCAGCCGCCGGCCATCGCGTCCTGGCCCTTGGCCTCCTTGATGACCTTGCCGTCGTGGATGACCTTGCAGGTGAGGTCGGCCGGGTCGAGCGCCATCGGCATGACGGCCGGGGGCATGATCCCCTTCAGCGTCACCGTCTTCTTCCACGGCGTGGTCGGCTTCGCCTCGGTCTCCAGCTTCGGCTCCATGGCCGAACCGCTGCCGCCGTGGAACTGGATCGACTCGACGCCCTTGCCGGTGACCTCGTACGTGACCTCGTAGGTCTCGTTCACGGCCTTGTCGGCCTGGTCGGCGGCCTTCTCCGCGGCCGCGCAGGCGCCGAGGCCGAACGCCAGGCCGGTGACGGCGAGCGTCGCGACGGCGGTGCGGATGGTGCGGTTCATGGTGGGTCCCCCAGTGAGGTCGGTGGTTCGACCTCGGCAGACAATCGTAAAGAGAAGGCAAAGTCAAATGCCGCCACGCCGTTGTCCCCAGCCCGGAACGAGCCCGCCCCGACCCGGAAAAGTGCAGGTCAACTCCGTTGTCAGTGGCGCCCCCTACGGTCGAGGGCATGGACACACAGGGGGTGCGCTGGACGGCGGATCAGGTGCTGGCACTGGCTCCTGACGACGCCTCGCGCAAAGCGGGAAGCAAGCTCGGCACGGCCGGGCCGTGGTCCGGTACGGGCACGGGCGGCGAGGGGGCCGTCTGGGGGCTGTGCCGGGGCAGCGGCAGCAAGCCGTACCGCACGGTCGTCGACACCACGGGCCCGGCGTACTCGTGCAGTTGCCCCAGCCGGAAGTTCCCGTGCAAGCACGCGCTGGGGCTCCTGCTGCTCTGGGCGGGGGACGCCGAGGCGTTCGCCGCCGACCCCGACGTGCCCGACTGGGCGGCGACGTGGCTGACGGGCCGGCGCGAGCGCGCCGCCGCCCGCACGCGCGGCGCGGAGGGGACGGGACCGGCCGCCACCGCCGATCCCGAGGCCGCCCGGCGCAGGGCGGAGCGGCGCGCGGCCCGGATCACGTCGGGTGCGGAGGAGTTGGAGCAGCGCCTGGCCGACCTGCTGCGCGGCGGCCTGGCCTCGGCGGAGCAGGCCGGGTACGCCCTGTGGGAGGAGACGGCGGCTCGCATGGTCGACGCGCAGGCACCGGGACTCGCGGGGCGGGTACGGGAGTTGGGGGCGATACCGGGCTCGGGGCCCGGCTGGCCGGTCCGGCTCCTGGAGGAGTGCGCGCTGACCCATCTCCTCGACCGGGCCTGGCTCTCCGTCGACCGGCTCCCGGACCCGCTGGCGGCGACCGTACGGACCCGGGTGGGCCTGACCGCGCCCGCCGAGGGCCCCTCGGTGCGGGACCACTGGCTGGTCCTCGCCCAGTACGACACGGGGGACGGCAAGTTGACGACCCGCCGCATCTGGCTGCACGGCCGGGCCACCGGGCGCACGGCGCTGCTCCTCTCCTTCGGGGCGGCCGGCCACGCGCCCGAACTGGCCCTGCCGGTGGGCGTGGTCGTCGACGCCGCGCTCGTGCTCCACGCGGGCGCGGGGGCGCTCCGCGCGGAGCTGGGCGAGCAGTTCGCCGCCCCGGCCCCGTTCGACGCCCCGCCCCCGGGCGCCACGGTCGGCGACGCGCTCACCGCCTACGGGCTCGCGCTGCGGGAGGACCCCTGGCTGGACTCGTGGCCGGTGACGCTCACCGACGTCGTCCCCCTGCCTACGGAGCACGGCTGGCAGCTCGCGGACGCGGCGCCCTTGCTGGACGCCGCCCCGGACGCGGCCCCCGGCGAGGCGGTGCCGCTGAGCGGTGCCGCGCTCGGACGGCCCGGCCTGTGGCGGCTCGCCGCGCTCTCCGGGGGCGGCCCGGTGACCGTCTTCGGGGAGTGCGGGCACCGCGGGTTCACCCCGCTCGCCGCATGGTCGGCCGACGCCCCGGGCGAGACGGTCCCGCTCCACTGAACCTCGATCGGCACGACGGCCTGGAGGCCTCCATGGACGCCTGGGAAGAACTCGTCACTTCGGCGCTGCTCGGCACGGACCGCCGCCCGCCGACGCTCCCCGCGCGCACGACGCGCTCCGCGCCCTCCGACGCGGGCGCGGGCAACGCTCCCGTAGCCCTGCTCGACGCCGCCGCGCTGCACACCGTACGGAGAAGGGCGGGCCTGCGGCCCGGGCCCGCGGCCGCCGCACCCGAGCCCGCCCCGCACGACCACCGCACGCCCCTGCCCGCGGCCGCCCGCCACCGGCTCGGCCTGCTCCTCGCGGGCCGGGCCGCCCCCGCCCCGTCCGGCGGCCGGCGCGGGGCCGCGCCCGACCTCGCCGAGCTGCTCCCCCAGTGGCTCGCCGCCGCCAACGAACACGGCTACCGGGCACCGGCGTCCGCGCTGCCCGCCCTTCTCGACGCCGCCCGCGCCCGGACGGACCTGCGCCCCCAGGCGCTCGCCCTCGCCGGGCCGCGCGGCCTGTGGCTGGCCGGGCTCAACCCGGACTGGAAGTTCGCCCTGCGCGGCGCGGCGAGTGGTGCCGCGCTCCCCGACCCCGGGGACGGCGAGGCGGTCAAGTCCCTGTGGGACGAGGGCCTGTTCGCCGAGCGGGTCGCGCTGCTCGCCGCCACACGGGCCGAGGACCCGGCGGCCGCGCTGGCTCTTCTGCGTTCGACCTGGGCGGCGGAGCGGGCCGAGGACCGGCTGATGTTCCTGGACTCGCTGCGGGCCGGACTCTCCGGCGCGGACGAGGAGTTCCTGGAGGAGGCCCTGTCCGACCGGAGCCGTAACGTCCGCTCGACCGCCGCCGAACTGCTCTCCGCCCTGCCCGGATCGGCGCTCGCCGGCCGGATGGCGGACCGGGCGACCTCCTGCGTCTCCCTCGACCGTACGGAAGGGAGCGCGACGATCGTGGTCGAGGCGCCGCACGAGTGCGACGCCGGGATGCAGCGGGACGGCGTCGTCGCCACCCCGCCGGCGGGCCGCGGTGAGCGGTCCTGGTGGCTGGGCAAGCTCGTCGACTCGGCGCCGCTGTCGTGCTGGCCGGCGCGGTTCGCGGGCCGCTCGGCCGAGGAGATCGTGGCGCTGCCGGTCGCGGACGACTGGGCGGGCGAGCTGCACGCGGCGTGGTGCCGCGCGGCGGTCCGCCAACGGGACGCCGACTGGTCACGCGCCCTGCTCGGCTCCCCCGCGACCCCGCCGGCAACCGGCCCGGGCACGTCGTCCCTGGCGGAGCGGGCGCAGCTGCTGTCGACGCTCCCGGACGAGGAACGGGCCCGCTGGGTCGCCTCGTTCATCGCGGCGCACGGCCTGTCGGAGGCCTTCCAACTCCTCGGCGTCTGCACGGTGCCCTGGTCGGAGCCGCTGGGCGGCGCCGTGATCGACGCCCTCGACATCGCCCGCGACGCGGGCAGCTACCCCTGGAGCTTCAGCGGCGTGATGGGCCTGGCCGAGCGCTGCCTCTCCCCGGAGTCGGCCCCCCAATTGGAGTCCCTGACCGCCCTCACCACAGAACCGGAAGACGCCTCCCCGGGAGCCGGCGGCTACTGGTCGGAGGCCTTCCAGCGCCTGGTCTCCACCCTCCGCCTGAGATCCCAGATGCAGACGGAACTGACACCCCCGCCGCAATGACCGGACCATGCCGGCCGCCTCGGGGCGGGCGCCGTCGCGGCGGCGGCGCCCGGCTCGACCCTGCGGAGGCGGCCGTTCAAAACAACTACACAGAGCTACACGGAGCTCCGTGGCGTAACGCAGAGCTACGCGGCGACCCGGACGTTCTTGTTCACCCAGTCGACGATGGACGTGGTCGTCGCGCCCGGGGTGAAGATCTCCGCCACGCCCTTCTCCTTCAGCGGCGCGATGTCCGCCTCCGGGATGATGCCGCCGCCGAAGACCTTGATGTCCTCCGCGTCGCGCTCCTTCAGCAGCTCCAGCACCTTCACGAACAGCGTGTTGTGCGCGCCCGAGAGGATGGACAGGCCGATCGCGTCGGCGTCCTCCTGGATCGCCGTGTCCACGATCTGTTCGGGCGTCTGGTGCAGCCCCGTGTAGATGACCTCCATACCGGCGTCACGCAGCGCCCGCGCGATCACCTTGGCCCCGCGATCGTGGCCGTCGAGACCCGGCTTGGCCACCACCACGCGGATCGGACCGGTCACACCCATCTCTGCCTCCACATGCGACCCCCGCGCTTCATTGCCGGGGAGGTGAACGAACGTTATCGCCAGCATCCCGCACCCTGCTGTTTCGCGGAGGACTCCGAGGGGGAAATCACACGTGGGACATTGTTCGCTCTGCGCCGGACCCGCCCGGGCCCTCCTCCTGGGCCCACCAGCCGCAAAGGGTCGTGCGCAAAGGGAGCCGCTACGGGGTAGCCGTACGTCCGGGCCGCAGCCGCAGGTCCGGACGTACGGCTCACCGCACTGCCGTTCGGCCCCGCGTGCCGTTCGGGAGGCCGACGATGGAGCTCACCAGGCTCACCAAGGTCACGACCGCACTGAAGGCCAACGCCCTGGAGCTGGCCATCCTCACCGGCCACCTGCTCCTCTACCCCTCCGGAATGATCGCCGCGCGCCCCGAGACCGACACGGTCGGCGAGGACGGCGCGAACCGGCGGCCCGGGACCGGACGCCCCGTGGTCCTCCTCCACGGCTTCGCCGACAACCGCTCCGTCTTCGTCCTGCTCCGCCGCTCCCTGGTCCGCCACGGCCGTCACCCGGTCGAGTCGTTCAACTACTCTCCGCTCACGAACGACCTGCGCGTGGCCGCCGAGCTGCTCGGCCGCCACGTCGAGGAGCTGTGCGCCCGGACCGGCCACCACGAGGTGGACATCGTCGGCCACAGCCTGGGCGGCCTCATCGCCCGTCATTACGTACAGCGCCAGGGCGGTGACGCGCGCGTGCGCACGCTCGTCATGCTCGGCACCCCCCACTCCGGCACCACCGCCGCCCCCTGGGCCGGCGCCCATCCCCTGGTGCGCCAGATGCGCCCCGGTTCGGACGTGCTCCAGGAACTCGCCGAACCCACCCCGGGCTGCCGGACACGCTGCGTCAGCTTCTGGAGCGACCTGGACCAGGTGATGGTCCCGGTGGAGACGGCCCGGCTCGACCACCCCGATCTGCGCGTGCACAACGTTCGGGTCAGCGGCATCGGTCATCTCGCCCTGCCGGTGCATCCGACCGTGGCGGCAGGGATCCGCGAAGCGCTCGATGCCGACGACGACACCGAAGCCACCGAGCCCGGAGCCGCCTCCGTGGCATGACCCGGCTCCTCTGACGACCCGCCAGAAGGTGTCTGTTCTTCGAACGTTCCTCGAACACAGGGCCAAGGCTCTCCCCCGAGGCCGCCGAAACACGGCCGATTGCCCGTTTCCTGTGGAACCAAAACCCTCGGAAGATTGTCGCTTGCGTATACCGCCGGGTACAGTCGCGCCACTGCTTTAACCCGGGACACCCTCGTCGGGCCCGCCCCGGACTGGCCCTGCCGCCGAGGCGAGAGAGAAGTTGGTGAACGACCAGCACCCCCACGCCGGGTACGTCGGAGACGACGCCCACAGCACCGGCAGCTTCGCCACCGACCCGCTCTTCGGCGCCCTCCCGGGCGGCTACGACGCCGGTCACAGCGGCCAGTACGACAGCACCCAGTGGACCGGCACCCAGCAGTGGGACACCACCGCGTACGGCGCCACCACGCATGACGACACCACGGGCCAGTTCGACACCACCGGGCAGTACGACACCACCGCCGCCCAGTACGGCACCGTCACCGCCCAGTACGACGCCGCGCAGTACGACACCACCGGCCAGTGGGACGCCTCCGCCTGGAACGAGGCCCAGCAGACCGGCCAGTACGAGACCGCGCACTTCGCCTCGTACGACACCACGGGCCAGTGGACGAACCCCTCCTTCGAGACGGGTACCTACGACGCCACCGCCTGGAACCAGGCCGAGCCCGTCGTTCCGCAGCAGTACACCCCCGAGTACGAGTACGTCCCCGAGCAGCCCGCCGCGTACGAAGAAGTCGCCTACGAGGACGTCACGTACGCGACCGAATCCACCACCGCGTACGAGGCCGACCCCTCACACGAGTCGCACGAGACGCACCAGTCGTACGAGACCCACGAGTCCCATGGATCGTACGAGTCCTACGAGGACGGCTACGACCAGGAGTACGCGTACGAGCACGACTCCGAGGACCCCGCCGTCGAGACCCTCACGGAGTCTCCGGCCGTTCCCGCGCCTGCCGCCGGCCGCCCCGTGCGCCGTTCCTCCGGTGGCAGCCGAGGCCGCCGCCGTACGCCCGCGAAGCGCTCCGCGCTGCTGACCGTCGCCGTCCCGTCCGCCTGTGTCATGGGCGTCGCCGGGATCGCCGCCGCCTCGGTCGGCGGCCTGTCGGACACCGGCGCCGGCACGAAGGACGACACGACGGCGCTCGCCGCCGCCGACCCCGCCTCCGTGAAGCCGGTCGCCGCCAACAACAAGCTGGACACCCAGCTCGCCGCGCTGAGCGCCGACGCCCGCGACTTCGGCGACCGCGCCAGCCGCACCCAGGAGCGCATCGACCTCAAGGCCCGCCAGGAGGCGGAGCGGAAGAAGCGCGAGGAGGAGGCGGCCCGCAAGGAGGCGCTGCGCCCCAAGTTCGCGCTGCCGGTGAAGCTGCACCAGCTCAGCGCGAGCTACGGCCAGGCGGGCGTCAACTGGATGTCCGTGCACACCGGCATCGACTTCCCCGTCCAGTACGGCACGAAGGTCATGGCCGCGACGGACGGCACGGTCCGCACCCAGTACAACAGCGCCTACGGCAACATGGCGATCGTGACCGCGCCGGACGGCACCGAGACCTGGTACTGCCACCTGAGCAGCACCAAGATCCGCTCGGGCAAGGTCCAGGCCGGCGACGTCATCGCGTACTCGGGCAACTCGGGCAACTCCACCGGTCCTCACCTCCACTTCGAGGTCCGTCCGGGCGGCGGCGCGGCGATCGACCCCGAGGCGTGGCTGCGCAGCCACGGTCTCAACCCGACGGGCTGAGACCGACACCAGCACCGACCATGCGAGAGGGCCCCGGCCGAAGCCGGGGCCCTCTCGCATGCCCGCCGTCCTACAGCTTCTCGACCGGCGCGTACCGCAGCAGCAGCCGCTTCGGCTTCTCGTCGCCGAAGTCGATGGTCGCCTGCGCGTCGGATCCGGCGCCCGTGACCTGCATGACCGTGCCGAGGCCGAACTGGTCGTGCGTGACCCGGTCGCCGACCTGGAGGGCGATGACCGGCTTGTCGCTGGTCCGGCGGGTGGCGAAGCCCGAGGGGCCCGAGCGCGCGCGGGAGGAGGAGAGCGAGGAGGTGATCCCGGAGGTCGGCCCGGCGGGCTTGACCATGGGGCCGGTGCGCTTCCACTCCAGATACGTCGGCGGGATCTCATCGAGGAAGCGCGACGCCGGGTTGTACGAGGGCTGGCCCCAGGCGCTCCGCATCGAGGAACGCGTCAGATAGAGCCGCTCGCGGGCGCGCGTGATGCCCACGTACGCGAGGCGCCGCTCCTCCTCCAGCTCCTTGGCCTGGCCGAGCGCGCGCATGTGCGGGAAGACGCCGTCCTCCATGCCGGTCAGGAACACCACCGGGAATTCGAGGCCCTTGGCGGTGTGCAGGGTCATGAGCGTGATGACTCCCGACCCCTCCTCGTCCTCGTCGGGGATCTGGTCGGAGTCGGCGACGAGCGCGACCTTCTCCAGGAACTCGGCCAGCGTGCCGGTCCCCTCCTCGCCGCGCTCCTGCTCGAACTCCAGGGCCACGGCGGCCAGTTCCTGGAGGTTCTCGATACGGGTCTCGTCCTGCGGGTCGGTGGACGCCTGCAGCTCTGCGAGGTACCCGGTCCGCTCCAGTACGGCTTCGAGGACGACGGCCGGGCCCGCGCCGGAGTCGACGACCGTACGGAGCTCCTCCATGAGGGTGTTGAAGCGCTTGACCGCGTTGGCGGAGCGGGCCGCCATGCCGTACGCCTCGTCGACGCGCTTCAGGGCCTGCGGGAAGGTGATCTTCTCCCGGAGGGAGAGGGCGTCGATCATCGCCTCGGCGCGCTCGCCGATGCCGCGCTTGGGCACGTTCAGAATGCGGCGCAGCGGGACGTTGTCCTCGGGGTTGGCGAGGACGCGCAGGTAGGCGAGGACGTCGCGGACCTCCTTGCGCTCGTAGAAGCGCACGCCGCCGACGACCTTGTAGGGCAGGCCGACGCGGATGAAGATCTCTTCGAAGACACGGGACTGGGCGTTCGTCCGGTAGAAGACGGCGACGTCGCCGGCCTTCGCGTCGCCCGCGTCCGTGAGCCGGTCGATCTCGTCGGCGACGAACTGGGCCTCGTCGTGCTCGGTGTCGGCGACGTAGCCGGTGATCTGCGCGCCCGCGCCCGCGTTCGTCCACAGGTTCTTGGGGCGGCGGGACTCGTTGCGCTCGATGACGGCGTTGGCGGCGGAGAGGATCGTCTGCGTGGAGCGGTAGTTCTGCTCCAGGAGGATCGTCGTCGCGTTCGGGTAGTCCTCCTCGAACTGGAGGATGTTGCGGATCGTCGCGCCGCGGAAGGCGTAGATCGACTGGTCCGCGTCGCCGACGACGCACAGCTCGGCCGGGTCCAGGTCGTCGTAGCCCGTACCGACCAGTTCCCGTACGAGGGTGTACTGCGCGTGGTTGGTGTCCTGGTACTCGTCGACGAGGACGTGGCGGAAGCGGCGGCGGTAGTGCTCGGCGACGTCCGGGAACGCCTGGAGCAGGTGGACCGTCGTCATGATGATGTCGTCGAAGTCCAGTGCGTTGGCCTCGCGCAGCCGCGCCTGGTACATCCGGTACGCCTCGGCGAGCGTCTTCTCGAAGCCGTCGGCGGCCTGGTCGGCGAAGGTCTCCTCGTCGATCAGCTCGTTCTTGAGGTTGGAGACCTTGGCGTTGAAGGACTTCGGCGGGAACTTCTTCGGGTCGAGGTCCAGGTCGCGGCAGACCAGCGCCATCAGGCGCTTGGAGTCGGCGGCGTCGTAGATCGAGAACGAGGACGTGAAGCCGAGGCGCTTGCTCTCGCGACGCAGGATGCGGACGCACGCGCTGTGGAAGGTCATGACCCACATGGCGTTGGCGCGCGGGCCGACGAGCTGCTCGACGCGCTCCTTCATCTCGCCGGCGGCCTTGTTGGTGAAGGTGATCGCCAGTATCTGGCCGGGGTGGACGTGCCGTGTCCCCAGGAGGTGGGCGATGCGGTGGGTGAGCACCCGGGTCTTGCCGGAGCCGGCGCCCGCGACGATGAGCAGCGGGGAGCCGGTGTGGACGACGGCGGCGCGCTGCTGCTCGTTCAGCCCGTCCAGGAGCGCGGCGGCGTCCACGACGGGGCGGGCGGCTCCGTCGCGGTAGTAGGCGTCCCGGTTCGACGGCGCGTCGAAGCGGCCCTCGAAGAGGTCGTGCGGGACCTCCTCCGCGGCCTGGGCGCCGTGGGGGTGGTGCTCGTCGTCCTCGGGCGGGGGCGGGGGCTCCTCCGAGGAGTGGTTCTGGAGGCTCGCCAGGAAGCTGTCGTCAAAGAGGCTGCTCATCGCCTATCGAGTCTAGGCCGCCGCACTGACAGCCCGCTGCCACCTCCCGAAGTGACCCGAATCTTACGGAGGGTGACAGTCCGCTTCAGGTCACGAAAATGTATCGGGCATATCGAACATCGCCCTTCCCAGCCGCCCCACGGGTTGGCTAGCGTGCTCGCCCAGGCAGCCCGTTCCTCTCCGGCGGCGAAACGCGCCGAGCGGGCAGCTCACGCCGAACCCGGCCCTGCCTTCCGGCAGTCGACGCCGGTCGTCACCCTCGGCGGCCACGGAAGGAGATGCCGGTCTTGGCGTCCCATCGCAAGCCGCGCCCCACACGCCCGCATTCCCCCGCCGTCGGGGTCACGACGGCCGCCCTCGCCGGGGTCACCCTGCTGACCTCGCAGAGCGCCCAGGCCGTGCCCACCTCCCCGCCGAAGCCCACGGTGGAGGAGGTCCAGAAGAAGGTCGACGACCTCTACCGGCAGGCCGGCACGGCGACGCAGCAGTACAACAAGGCCAAGGAGTCCACCGACGAGCAGCGCCGCAAGGTCGACCGGCTGCTCGACGACGTGGCCAAGCGCACGGAGGAGATCAACGAGTCCCGGCGGGCGCTCGGCTCCTACGCGGCGGCACAGTACCGGGCGGGGGCCGTCGGCCCGACCGCCGCGCTGATCTTCGCCGACAGCCCGCAGTCGTACTTCGACCAGACCCACTTGATGGACCGGCTCTCCGAGCGCCAGCGCAGCGCGGTGGCGGACTACGAGGGCAAGCGCGTCGCCGCGGCGAAGCAGCGCGCGGAGGCGACGAAGAGCCTGGAGACGCTGACCGAGTCCCAGGCCACCCTGCGCACGACCAAGGAGACCGTCCAGCGGAAGCTGGGCGAGGCGCGGACGCTGCTGACCCGGCTGACGGCCGAGGAGAAGAAGCGGCTCGCGGAGCTGGAGGCCAAGCGGGAGGCCGAGGCGCGCCGCAAGGCGGAGGCGCGGGCCAAGGCGGAGGCCGAGGCCAGGGCCAAGGCGGCGGAGGCCGAGCGGCAGCGCCAGGAGGAGGCCCGTAAGACGCAGCCGACCGAGCCCGTCCAGCCCCCGGCGAACGGCGGCTCGACGTACGCGGCGAAGGCGGAGAAGGCCCTGGCGTTCGCCCGGGCCCAGATCGGCAAGCCGTACGTGTGGGGCGCGACGGGCCCCAGTTCGTACGACTGCTCGGGCCTGACGCAGGCCGCCTGGAAGGCCGCGGGCGTCGACCTGCCCCGTACCACCTGGGACCAGGTGGAGGTGGGGACCAGGATCGCGACGGACGATCTCCTCCCGGGCGACCTCGTCTTCTTCTACGACGACATCAGCCACGTCGGCCTGTACATCGGCGGCGGGAAGATGATCCACGCGCCGAAGCCGGGCGCGAACGTGCGCGAGGAGTCGATCTACTACATGCCGATCTACGGCAGCGTCCGCCCGGCATAGTCACGCGCGGGCCGGCCCTTCGTTCCGCCGGGGCCGGCCCGCGGCGTCGCCCGTGCCCGAGTAGCGGAACAGGTCGCCGTTCGGCTTGCGCGCGATCAGGTCCGACCGGCGGGTCCCGAATGCCGGGTGGCGATCAGGTCCAGAGGGTCGCGATGAAGATGTTCGCGACGGTCAGGCCACCGACGGCGGCGAAGAGCCCCTTGTCGACCCTCTCCTCGTCCCGCTTCACGTACACGAGCGCGAGGATGACGACGAGGACGGCCATCTTGATGCCGACCTTCACGTTGTTGACCGCCTGGTCGTCCGCCTGGTTGAGGCCGACCAGCGCGATGCCGGTGACCAGCATCGTGAGCGCGCCGTGCAGCATGGCGGGGCTGAAGCGGGCCGTACCCGCGCCCATCGCCTTCATCTGCGTGAGGAATCCACCGAGCAGCGCGGCGATTCCGATGATGTGCAGGGCGACGAAGACATTGATGAGTACGTCCATGGGGCGGAGCCTAACCGGGGCATAGCACCTACGTTCGTCCGGGTCCAGTTCCTCGGGCCGTTCGGTCAGGCGCGGGCCGGAATGCGGTGTCCTCCCGTCACGGCGGCCGGACGGGAACGGTCCCCAAGCATCAACTGACGCCAATAGCGATCAACTCCCCGCCCCCGGGTGAGGGGCAGGTTTAGCGTCCTCCCCCAGGTGGCCGGCTCCCCACCACCGTCGGTCCTTCCGGCGGCAGTCGGTCGCCCCCGCCGAGAAAATCCGGCGGTGGGCCGTCTCCCCTGTGCGGCCCATCGCCGGACCCGGTGGGCATCGACCCCCACAGGGAGAGGATGTGACCCGCCCTCGTGGCAGCGCACCGGAAGCCCAAGCACTCCCCCCTCGGTGGCCAGGCGGCACGGACCGCCGCCACGCTCGCCCTCGCCTCCGCGGCGACGGCGACCGTCTTCGAGGGCTCAGGGCACGCCGAGCCCCGGCTCACGCCCGCTCAGGTCAAGGCGAAGGTGGACCGGCTGTACCAGGAGGCCGAGGTGGCCACCGAGAAGTACAACGGCGCGAAGGAGAAGGCGGACGCGGCCCGGAACGCGCTCGACCGGCTGCGGGACGAGTCGGCCCGCAGGACCGAGCGGCTCAACACCGTGCGCAACGGGCTCGGTTCCATCGCCACCGCGCAGTACCGTTCCGGCGGCCTGGACCCCGCGGTGCAGCTCGCGCTCACCTCCGACCCCGCGCAGTACCTGGCGCGCGCCGCGATCGCCGAGAAGGCCGGGGAGCGGCAGGCGGCGGCGATCACCTCGGTACGCCGTGAGCTCACCGGCCTCAGGCAGCTGCGGTCCGAGGCGGACGAGCGCCTGTCCCAACTGCGCGGGCACGAGACGGATCTGCGGACGCAGAAGGCGGCCGTGCAGACCAAGCTCGCGGAGGCGCGCACGCTGCTGGCCCGGCTGACGGCGGAGGAACGGTCCCGCTACGAGGCGGCGGTGGCCGGCTCGGGCCGGAGCGACACCGGTTCCGCGAACCGGGCCGACCGGGATGCGGGCAGCCCTCGCGGACCGATCGCGGCACCGAACGCCCGCGCCGCGGAGGCGATCTCCTTCGCCCGGAACCAGCTCGGCAAGCCGTACGTGTGGGGCGCCACGGGCCCGTCGGCGTACGACTGCTCGGGCCTGACGCAGGCCGCCTGGCGCGCGGCCGGGGTGGCGCTGCCCCGGACGACGTACACCCAGATCAACGCCGGCAAGCGCGTCTCCCGCTCCGAACTCGCCCCGGGCGACCTGGTGTTCTTCTACTCCGGGATCAGCCATGTCGGCCTGTACATCGGCGGCGGCCAGATGATCCACGCGCCCCGCCCGGGCGCGCCGGTACGGGTCGCCCCGATCGACGAGATGCCTTTCGCGGGGGCGACGCGGGTGGGATGACCCGCCGAGGCCGAAACGGCTTGACCATTGGATAGTGGCGCTATCTACTTATATAGGTAGCGCCACTATCCATACGTGGAGGACAAACCATGCCCACCCTCCCCTGGACCGTTCCGAACCAAGCCCGCCCCGGCACCGAGGCCTACGTCATGGCCTCACGCTTCGAGGTGCGCTCCCTGGCGGACGTCCCCCGGTTCTTCCTGAAGTCCCTCGCCGCCTGGCGCCAGGTGAAGTCGGCCCCCGGCGCCCTGGGCGCCTCCCTGATCGCCCAGCCCCTGAAACGGATCTTCTACACCCTCTCGGCCTGGGAGAACCGCGACGCCCTCTACACCTACGCCCGCACCGAACCCCACCGCTCGATCACAACCGCCCTACGCCCCACGATGCGCGCCTCCACCTTCACCTTCTGGCAAACCCCGGCGGACCAGCTGCCCATCACCTGGAACGAGGCCAGACAACGCCTCACGGCCCAGGCGGCGGAGGCGGCGTCGGACAACCCCGGCGGACCGGAGCACCAGGGCTGAACGCCTGTCAGACCAGGCGGCGGGCGGTTGCCCAGCGGGTGAGTTCGTGGCGGTTGGAGAGTTGGAGCTTGCGGAGGACCGCCGAGACGTGGGACTCGACCGTCTTCACCGAGATGTAGAGCTGCTTGGCGATCTCCTTGTACGCATAGCCACGGGCGATCAGCCGCAGGACCTCGCGCTCGCGCTGGGTCAGGCGGTCCAGGTCCTCGTCCACCGGTGGGGCGTCGGTGGAGGCGAAGGCGTCGAGGACGAAGCCGGCCAGGCGGGGGGAGAACACCGCGTCGCCCTCCTGGACCCGGAAGATCGAGTCGACCAGGTCGGTGCCCGTGATCGTCTTCGTCACGTAGCCGCGGGCGCCGCCGCGGATCACCCCGATCACGTCCTCCGCGGCGTCCGATACCGACAGGGCCAGGAACCGCACCGGGTCCTCGCTCGCCGTCATGAGGTTCGTGCAGCGGCGCAGCACCTCGACCCCGCCGCCGCCCGGCAGGTGGACGTCGAGGAGGACGACCTCGGGGCGGGTCGCGGTGATCACCGTGACCGCCTGGTCGACATCGGCGGCCTCGCCGACCACCTCGACGCCGGTAACGTCGGTCCGGCCGATCTCCGCCTGCACGCCCGTACGGAACATCCGGTGGTCGTCGACGAGCACGACCCGCACCCGACGCTCCGCGCTCGGCTCCGCCGTCGTCCCGGTCCCGGTCTCGTCGCTCATCCGTCCGCCCTCTCCATCTCAAGCTCCACTTCGGTGCCCCCGCCCGGCACGGACCGCAGCCGGGCCGAACCGCCGTTGCGCTGCATCCGGCCGATGATCGATTCTCGTACGCCCATCCGGTCCTCGGGCACCGCGTCGAGGTCGAAGCCCGGTCCCCGGTCCCGCACGGAGACGAAGACCGTACGGCCCTCCACCTCCGCGTAGACCTGAACGGCCCCGCCCTCGCCACCGTACTTGGCGGCGTTGACCATCGCCTCGCGCGCGGCCTGCATCTGCGCGGTCAGTTTCTCGTCGAGCGGGCAGTCGCCCACGACCACCACCTCCAGGGGGACGCCGTGCTGGTCCTCCACCTCGGCGGCGGCCCGCTTGACCGCCTCCGCGAGGGTCTCGGGCTCCTCGCCCTCGTCCTTGCCCGTGCCCTCCGGCTTGTACAGCCAGTTCCGCAGCTCCCGCTCCTGCGCGCGGGCCAGCCGGCGCACCTCGCCGGGCTCGTCCGCGTTGCGCTGGATCAGCGTGAGCGTGTGCAGGACGGAGTCGTGGACATGGGCCGCGACCTCGGCGCGCTCCTGCGCGCGGATGCGCATGGTCCGCTCCTCGGAGAGGTCCTGCGACATCCGGACCAGCCACGGTCCGGCGAGCAGGGCTATGCCCGTGAGGACGGCTATCGCGGCGGTCAGCGCCGTGCCCAGCTGGGCCGCCGAGCCCCGGACCACCATGAAGACGGTCAGGCCCATGCCGACGAGGGCGACGCCCGCGAAGCCGCGGGCGAGCTGGAGGGTGCGCCGGCGGCGGCCGGCCTCGGTCCAGCTGGCCCGGCGGGCGTTGTCCGCCTGCCGCCAGACGAGGACCACGCCGACGCCGATGAGGAGGGTGGGCCAGACATAGCGGTCGGTCCGGTTGCCCCAGTCGATGTTGCCCGCGAAGACCGCGGCGCCGACGGCCAGTGCGATCAGCGCGAAGATCTGGCCCCGGTCGGGCTTGCGCAGCCGGCGGCGGCCGTCCGGGGTGGTCTCGAAGACCGGGCGGGGCGCGCTGCGGCCGCCGACGCCGAGCGGGACGACGATCCAGAACACCGCGTAGAGCAGGGCGCCGAGGCCGTCCGCGAGGAGGAGGCCCACGAACAGCACGCGGACCCAGACCACGGGCAGTCCCAGATGGCCCGCGAGGCCGCGCGCGACACCGCCGAGCCACCGTCCGTCGGCGCTCCGGTAGAGCTTGCGCACGGGCGGTTCGTCGGTCTCCGGAACGCGGGCGGCTGCTGGCATGCACCGATCGTCACACGTCCGGCCCGGGCGGCACATCAGGGTCGGTCCCTGAGATCGCCCCTAGGAAGCGCCCCCTAGGAGGCTCTCGGGGTGGACCGGCGCCGGAATATCAGGGTCGGGCCAGGGTCGATCCCGGTGCCGCGGCGGGACGGCGGCGGTCACCATGGACGCATGACGAGTTCCACGCCTTCCTCGCACGAGGCCCCGCCCCCGGCGGAGGACCCACCGTTCGCGTCCTTGCGCCGCTCGCGGCAGCACCGGGTCGTGGCCGGTGTGTGCGGTGGTCTCGGCCGGCACTTCGACCTCGATCCGGTGATCTTCCGTATCGCGATCGGCGTGCTGTCCGTGACCGGCGGCCTCGGGCTGATCTTCTACGGCTTCGCGTGGCTGCTGATCCCCGTCGCGGGCGAGGAGGAGAACGAGGGCCGCAGACTGCTCTCCGGCCGCGTCGACGGAGCCGCGCTCGCGGCGGTGCTGATGGCCCTGGTGGGCTGCGGTGTCTTCCTGTCGATGCTGCGCAACGGCGGGACGCTCGCGTTCGCGGTGATGCTGTCGATAGCGGTGTGCGGCGCGGCGGTCTGGTCCCAGCGGCGTGCGCAGGTCTCCGCCGGCGACACCGAGGGACGGAAGGACGCGGCGACGGCGGCCACCGTCGCGGACGCCCCGCCGGAGGCGAAGGCTCCGCCGCTGGTGGAGTTCCCGTCCTGGTGGAAGGACCCCATAGTCAAGGACGGCTCGACCGGCAGGATCGCCGTCGGCTATCTCTGGGGTCCGCACGGCGCGGACGCGGAGGGCCGGCTCCCGAGCGGCGAGGTCCCGGTGCCCGGCAGCCAGTGGGGCTCGGACGGTTCGGCGGCCGCGCGGCGGCCGCAGGCCTCCACGGTCCGGCGCGGACCGCGCTCCATCGGCGGGCCGGTCTTCCTCCTCGCGCTGCTCGCGGGCGGGCTCGGGACGGGCCTGTCGTGGGAGACCCAGCCGTTCGGGACGAGCCTGCAGATCGGCCTGGTCGCCGCGCTCGCGGTGTTCGGCCTGGGTCTGGTGATCAGCAGCTTCCTCGGCCGGACCGGGTTCGGGACGATCTTCCTGACCGTGGTCACCGCGGGCCTGCTCGCGGCGGCGGCGGCGCTGCCCAAGGACATCTCCACGGAGTGGGTCCGGACGACCTGGAAGCCGGCCTCGGTCGCCGCCGTCCAGCCCCGGTACGAACTGGGCACGGGCGTCGGCACGCTCGACCTGTCCCAGCTCGCCGTCCCCGCGGGCACCACGGTCGACGCCGAGGCGGAGGTCGGCGCGGGCAAGCTGGAGGTGATCGTGCCGAAGAACGTGACGGTGAAGCTGCGGGCGCAGGTGGGCCTGGGCGATGTGCAGCTGCCGCAGCAGCGCGCCGAGGACATCGACATCGCACCCGACATCGACGAGAGCCGGACGCTGGCCCCGCCGGCGGGCACCACGCCCGGTGGGACGGTGGAGCTCTCGCTGAAGACAGGTCTCGGACAGGTGGAGGTCACCCGTGCTGCTTCATGAGTTCCGACCGGGCCGGCTGGTCGCCGGCGGGACGGCCCTCGCCCTCGCCGTGATGTACGCGGGCGACGCCACGAACGCCTGGGCGACCCCCTGGTACGGAGTGATCCCGGTGCTCTGCGGAGGCCTGGGCGTGGCCGCCCTGGTGACCTGGGTCGCCTACCGGGTGCGCCGTCGCGCGGCGAGGACGGCGTCGAGCGAGAAGGACGAGGCGCCGGCCAGCACGAGCGGGAGCCAGGCCATGAGATAGGCGAGGTCGTTGCCGTAGTAGTACGGGTTGACCTGCCAGCTCACGGTCAGCCAGAGGCTCAGGGAGATCAGCGCACCGCCGAGCGCGGCGACGCGGGCGAACAGGCCCACCAGGGTGCCGATACCGACGGCCAGCTCGCCGAAGGCGATGGCGTAGCCGAAGCCGACGGGGCTCTTGAGCGCCAGGTCGACCAGGGCCGGGATGGCCGAGGTGTCCCGGACGCCGCGCATCATCTCGCCGATCGACCCGCTCCCGGTGTCGGCCATGAAGGCGGAGTCGGTGAGCTTGTCGAGCCCGGCGTAGATGAAGGTGACGCCGAGGAAGACGCGCAGCGGCAGCAGCGCGTACCGCGATCCGGCCTCCTTCCAGGCGGCGAACCGCCCGCCCGTCCCCGCCGTTCTCGCCCACGTCGGTCCCGCGCTGTGCTGTGACATCGTCGGCCTGCCTCTCCACGCCACTGTCCGCAGAACCGATTGTCCCCGGAGCCCCGCTGTGTGGATACGTGGAGAACGCCGCGCGTGTTCAGTCGACGACGTCGATGACGACCCGATTGGTCTCCACGCCCGAGGCCGTCACCACCCACACCTCGACCCGCCCCGGCTCCACGTCGACCGGGAGCGGGACGGTGAGGGACGAGTCCGTGGGGTTGGCGAAGCCGCCCGGGACCGGGACCAGCGGAACGTGGGCGTGGACGGCGCCGACGCGCACGACCAGTCGGGTCAACGCGTCCGGGCCGGAGGCCCCCGGCGGGACGAATCCGGCGCCCCGGATCTCGATGTCGTCGCCCGTGCGGATCGGGGCGTCCAGGTCGCCGGCCTCGCGGGAGCGGACGACGGAGAGGACGACGGGCCGGCCGCCCTGGACGCAGAGGGCGGCGACGTAGCCGGCCGCCGCCACGGCGACGAGGAGCACGAGGGCCCAGGGCACCTCGGGCAGCCGGCCGGGATCGCGCCCGAGCCGCACGGCGGCGAGGACCAGGACGGCGCCGGAGGCCAGGACGTAGGCGACATCCCCAAGAGCGGCGCGGCCGTCGTCGTCGCACAGCAGGTCGGCGGCGCGGGGCCGGTCGGCCCGCACCTTCTGCAGCCGCTGCCCGACCACCCGGCCCCACACGATCCGCCGGGCCGCGACGGCGACGGCCGCCGTCAACGCGAAGACGGTGAGCAGCCCGGCGCCGTGCCGCACCCCCAGGCCGACCCGCTCGACGTCGCCGGTGGCCAGCCGCAGGGCCAGGAAGAGCACGGTGTAGACGGCGAGGAGCAGCCAGCCGGCGGCGACCGCGCGGGAGGTGGAGAGCCGGTTGTCCTCCCCGATCAGCGGGGCGAGGACCCCGCCGCGCGCCCGGTGCGCGTGGGCGGCGAAGGTGAGCGGGACGGCGAGGGCGAGCGCGGCGACCAGGCCAGCCGTGCGCGGCCCGGTCCAGCCCGCACCGCTCGCGGTGAGCGCCTGGGCGAGCAGCAGGGCGACGACCCCGCCCCAGACGACGCCCAGCGTCCCGGACCTGACCCGCCGCAGCCAGGCCTCGCCCGCACCGCGCCCGCCCGCCGCGACCGCGCGCGCCGACTGGGCGAGCGCGTCGGAGACCCACTGCCGCGAGGCACCCGGCGAGTGCGCGACGGCGGCGGGCACGCCCTCGCCGACGGCGAGTTCGTCCCGCCGGGCGAGGAAGGCGGCGACCGCACGCCGGTGACCCGCGCGCCCGCTCTCCGCGCACCCCGCGTGGTCATGGCACTGTCTCGCCTCTTGCACCGCCACGGCGCTCACTTCCCGATCCGTCCGACCGTCCGTCGACCCTTCGTCAACTGACCCTTGAGTATGGGGAATTGTGCCGTACCGAAACGCCTCCCACGCGCTCCGAGCGCCCCGCGCGGGGGTGATTGAACCGTCATCACATTGACGTAAAGACAGCTGAGGACACCGTGTTACGACAGCAGTTCGGGCTCCGTGCGGCTGATCCTGCGCCAGAGCGGCTGGTAGTTGATCCAGGCCGCGAGATCGGCGCCGAGCTGCTCCCGGGTGGCGACCGCGTCCTTGTGCCCGATCGGCACCGGCTTGCCCGCCGCCCGCGCGGTCAGCTGCACCTGGGCGCACCGTTCCATGGCGATGAACCACCAGGCCGCCGCGTCGACCGAGGTCCCGACGGTCAGGAGCCCGTGGTTGCGCAGCACGATCCCCTTGTACGGGCCGAGGGCGACGGCGATGCGCCGCGCCTCCTCGCGGTCGACGGTGACACCGGTGTACGCGTCGTAGAGCGCGTGGTCCTGGTAGAAGGCGCAGGCCTCCTGCGTGATGGGCTCGATCAGCTCGCCGAGCGCGGCAAGCGCCCGCCCGTGGACGGAGTGGCTGTGCGCGACGGCGACGACGTCCGGCCGCGCCCGGTGCACCTCGGCGTGGACGGCGAAGGCCGCCTGGTTGACGTGTTCGCCGCCCCGCACCACCTGCCCGTCCCCGTTGACCAGGACGAGGTCGCTCGCGGTCAGCTCGGCGAAGGGCGCGCCGAAGGGGTTCACCCAGAAGCAGTCGGCGTACTGGGGGTCCCGGGCGGTCACATGACCGGAGACGCCCTCCTCGTACCCGAACCGGGCGAAGAGCCGCAGCGCGCCCGCGAGTCTCCGCTTGCGGTACGTCCGCTCCTCCTCGACGGTCCCGTGGACGGGAGGCATCGCGACATGCAGCCGATCGACAGGTACGGGCGCGGGGGCGGGTACGGAGGCCGGTGTCTCGCTCATGCGCGGGAAGGTAACGCCGGGCCCCGCAACTGACCAGACAGATCACACGACCGACAACGACCTACACGACGAAACCGCCGCCCCCGGATGGTGGGGGCGGCGGTTTCACACGCGTACGGGAGCGACTACTCCCACTCGATGGTGCCCGGCGGCTTGCTCGTCACGTCGAGCACCACGCGGTTCACATCGGCGACCTCGTTCGTGATCCGCGTCGAGATCTTCGCGAGCACGTCGTACGGCATCCGCGTCCAGTCCGCCGTCATCGCGTCCTCGGACGAGACCGGGCGAAGGACGATCGGGTGGCCGTACGTCCGGCCGTCGCCCTGCACGCCCACGGAGCGCACATCGGCGAGCAGGACCACCGGGCACTGCCAGATCTCGCGGTCGAGACCGGCCGCCGTCAGCTCCTCGCGGGCGATGGCGTCGGCCTCGCGCAGCAGGTCCAGACGGTCCTTGGTGACCTCGCCGACGATCCGGATACCGAGGCCGGGGCCGGGGAACGGCTGCCGCTGGACGATCTCCTCCGGCAGTCCGAGCTCCTGGCCGACCATGCGGACCTCGTCCTTGAACAGCTGGCGCAGCGGCTCAACGAGCTCGAACTCCAGGTCCTCGGGGAGGCCGCCCACGTTGTGGTGGGACTTGATGTTGGCGGTGCCGGTGCCGCCGCCGGACTCGACGATGTCCGGGTAGAGCGTGCCCTGGACGAGGAAGGCGACGTCCTCGCCGTGGCCCGCCGACTCGGCGACGATCTCGGCCTGCGCCTGCTCGAAGACGCGGATGAACTCGCGACCGATGATCTTCCGCTTCTCCTCGGGGTCCGAGACCCCGGCGAGCGCGGTGAGGAACCGCTCCTGCGCGTCGACGACCTTCAGCTGGACGCCGGTCGCGGCGACGAAGTCCTTCTCGACCTGCTCGGTCTCGCCCTTGCGCATCAGACCGTGGTCGACGTAGACGCAGGTCAGCTGCGAACCGATGGCCTTCTGCACGAGCGCGGCGGCCACGGCGGAGTCGACGCCGCCGGAGAGACCGCAGATGGCGCGCTTGGTGCCGACCTGCTCGCGGATGGCCGCGACCTGCTCCTCGATCACGTTGCCCGTGGTCCACGACGGCTCGATGCCGGCGCCGCGGTAGAGGAAGTGCTCCAGGATCTGCTGGCCGTGCGTGGAGTGCAGCACCTCGGGGTGGTACTGGACGCCGTACAGCTTCTGCGCGTCGTTCTCGAAGGCGGCGACCGGCACGACGTCCGTGGACGCGGTGACGGTGAAGCCCTCGGGGGCGGCGGAGCAGGCGTCGCCGTGCGACATCCACACGGACTGCTCGGTCGGGGTGCCCTCGAAGAGGGTCGAACCGGCCTTGGAGACGTGCAGCGGCGTACGGCCGTACTCACGGGCACCCGTGTTGTCGACGGTGCCGCCGAGGGTGGTCGCCATCAGCTGGAAGCCGTAGCACATGCCGAAGACGGGGACGCCGGCCTCGAAGAGCGCGCGGTCGAGGCGCGGGGCGTTCTCCGCGTAGACGGAGGACGGGCCGCCGGAGAGGATGATCGCCTTGGGCTTCTTGGCCAGCATCTCGGCCACCGGCATGGTGGACGGGACGATCTCGCTGTAGACCCGCGCCTCACGGACGCGACGGGCGATGAGCTGGGCGTACTGAGCGCCGAAGTCGACAACGAGGACTACGTCCGGGTTGGTGACGTCGGGCGCGGCAGCGGGAGTCGCTGATGACACTACGGCGGCCTTCCGGCGGTAGGGAGGGGGTCCGAGGGGTCCCCCGAACGGGGGGCTATTTGTCGATTCTACCGGCGCGGCGGTGCCACTTTTCGTCTCACCATCCGAACCCGGGTTGTCCCCGGTCCCGCACGAGGGGACATACTGTCCGCATGCGCAAGCTCTCGACCTTCGTCTTTACCTATGGCACCGGCCCGTCCGGCTGCCATGGTCGTGCTGCTTGAGCAACTGACAAGCGACTTCCCAGGCGCCCCGGGCCGACAAGGCCCGGGGCGTTCTGTCGTTTCCGGGCCGAGTCGCTCCGGGGCATCCGACACCACCCCGAGGAGCCCCACCATGACCGCCACCACCACCGAGAAGACCGAGAAGACCGGCGCCCGCACCGACGAGGCGGCCGCGCTCATCGGCGACGCGCGCGAGCGCATCGACGCGCTCGACGACCGGATCATCGGCCTGATCCAGGAACGGATGGCCGTCTCGGCCGTGATCCAGGAGGCCCGCATCGGCTCGGGCGGCCGCCGGGTGAACCTCGCGCGCGAGATGGAGGTGCTCGGCCACTACAGGGACGCGCTGGGCAAGCCGGGCACGGCGCTCGCGATGACGATGCTGGAGCTGTGCCGCGGCCGCATCTGAGCGCCCCCGCAAGCGGGCGTCTGTACGGACCTGAGTTCGGGCCCGCTCTCACCCGTACGGCGCGTGACCGGCTCCCGCACCCCTTCGTTGGTCCCGTTGTCCGTGCCACCCAGGGGCGGGCCCGAAAAAACCACGCGTGGCTTCGCTGGGGCGTGTGACGTACCGCAAGTACGTCGTGGGACCTCGCCCCAGCGCGTGTGACCGGACGGCAGGGGACAGCAGCCCGGTCACCCAAAAGGGCGGTCGGCCCCGGGGACGCCCGGGGCCGACCGCAACCGGTCCAGACGAACACACCCCCACACCACCCGTCCCCTCCTCCCCACACACCCCGCACGGCGCACCCCCGGCGCCGCGCTCCCTCGGCACCGCCGCTGCCCTGACACCGGTGCCGACCTCCAAGGGCCCCGCCGCGCGACCGGAATCGCGCCGCGGGGCCCTTGCGCGCAGCCAGAGCCGCCCAGGCGCCCGCATGACCGCACACACCTCCGCATGGCCATGTGACAGGCGTCACATGACATTTCCTGTTCCGGCCTACAACCAATCTCCCTGGCCACAGGTCATGCATGCAGCACCACCCAGAAGCTGGAGAGGCGCTGCACTCGGAGGGGGGTGCAGCGCCTCTTCCGTTTTCACCGCCTGCGGCTACGCCTTCTTCGGCGGCACCGCCGGAATCCCCAGGAACGGCAGCTTCAGCGCGCCGAACGCGTCCGCCGGGACCACCGGGGCCTTCGGGGCGACGGCCCCGACACGGACGTACGTCTCCCCCTGGCCCGGGCGCGGGTCCGCCTCGCCCTTGTTGGGCCAGAAGGACATCGCCCGCTCCGCCTGCGCCGTGATCGTCAGCGACGGGTTGACGCCGAGGTTGGCGGAGACCGCCGCACCGTCGACGACCGAGATGCCCGGGTGGCCGAAGAGCCGGTGGTACGGGTCGATGACACCGGACTCCGCGTCCGCGCCGATCGGGCAGCCGCCCAGGAAGTGCGCGGTGAGCGGGGTGCCCATCAGCTCGCCGATGTTGGAGCCGGCGAAGCCGTTGATCTCCTCGGCGAGCAGGGACGCGGCCCGGGTCGCCTCGGGGATCTGGTTCGGGTTCGGCGCCCCGTGCCCCTGCCGGGCCGTGAGCAGGCCCTTTCCGAGGCCGCCCGGCTTGCGGTAGGTCGTCAGGGAGTTGTCCAGGGACTGCATGACGAGCCCGATGATGGTCCGCTCCGACCAGCGGCGGTTGGAGAGGGACCGGGCGGCGAGGGTGGGGTGCTTGACCAGTTCCAGGAGCCAGTTCCGTACCCGATGGGCCCCGTAGGGCACCTGGAGGATCGTCATGCCGCCCATGGCGTTGGAGCCCTTGCCGTAGCGGACCGGCTCGATGTGGGTGTTCTCGTCCGGGTGGATGGACGAGGTGATCGCGACCCCGCGTGTGAAGTCGGCCTTCTCCACGCCGTGCTTCCTGCGGTAGCGCCGGTCGGTGGTCTGGGAGCCGACCAGGGCCTCCGAGTTGGTACGGGTCAGCTCGCCGAGCCGGGCCGAGATCCGGGGCAGAAGCCCGGTGTCCTTCATCCGGTGCAGCAGGGTCTGCGTGCCGTACGTACCGGCCGCGACGACGACCCGCGGGGCCCTGAAGGTACGCCCCTTGCCCTTCTTACGGTTGTCGGTCGGCAGCGTCTTGACGGCGTACCCGCCCCGCGAGTCCTCGGTCAGGGCGACGACGGAGGTCATGGGGTGGACGACGGCGCCGGCCTTCTCGGCGAGGTGGAGGTAGTTCTCGTTGAGGGTGTTCTTGGCGCCGTGCCGGCAGCCCGTCATGCACTCGCCGCACTCGGTGCAGGCCTTGCGCGAGGGCCCCGCGCCGCCGAAGTACGGGTCGGCGACCTCCTTGCCCGGCGCGGCCTTCGACGTACCCTCGGCATCCTCGCCGTCGCCGAAGAAGACCCCGACCGGCGCCATGTGGAAGGTGTCGCCGATGCCCATGGCCTGCGCGGTCGCCTTCAGGTGGACGTCCGAGGGGGTCATGGTCGGGTTGAGCCGGACGCCCAGCATCCGCTTGGCCTGGTCGTAGTACGGGGCCAGCTCCTCCTGCCAGTCCGTGATGTCCCGCCACTGCGGGTCCTCGAAGAACGGCGTGGGCGGTACGTAGAGGGTGTTGGCGTAGTTCAGCGAGCCGCCGCCCACGCCCGCGCCGGCCAGGACCATGACGTTGCCCAGCAGGTGGATGCGCTGGATGCCGTAGAGGCCGAGGGCCGGGGCCCAGAGGAAGTTCTTCAGGTCCCAGGAGTTCTTGGGCAGCTCCGCCCGGGTGAAGCGGCGGCCCGCCTCCAGGACGCCGACCCGGTAGCCCTTCTCTGTCAGGCGCAGGGCCGTGACCGAGCCGCCGAAGCCGGAGCCGACGACGATGACGTCGTAGTCGTACGCGTCGTCCTCTTCCTGCTCCCGATTTTGGGAAGGGGGTACCGCGGTCATGGCTCTCCTCGTACGAAAAGGTGCGGAATCGGGCGGTGTGCGTCGGCGCAGGTGGGCGTCAGCGCAGGCGCAGGGCCTTCATCGCCTTCAGGGACAGGCTCATGAAGGCGGCGTACTTCTCGTCGTCCATCCCGAAGGACGGCGCGAGCGGCAGCAGCCGCTGCTGGGCCACGGTCTGGGCCTCGGTGAACTTGAGGATGCCCTCCGAGCCGTGGCGGCGGCCGAGCCCGGAGTCCTTCATGCCGCCCATCGGCGCCTGGACGCTGCCGTACGCCGGCGCGTACCCCTCGTTGATGTTGACGGTGCCGGTGCGCAGCCGGGCGGCGACGGCGTGGCCGCGCCGGGAGTCCTTCGTCCAGACGGAGGAGTTGAGGCCGTACGGGGTGCCGTTGGCCAGCTCGACGACGTCGTCCTCGTCCTTGAAGCGGTAGATGGAGACGACCGGGCCGAAGGTCTCCTCGGTGCAGACGGCCATCGGGGCCTCGACGCCGTCGAGGATGGTCGGCTCGTAGAAGAGCGGGCCGATGTCGGGGCGGGCGACACCGCCCGCGACGAGCTTGGCGCCCTTGGCGACGGCCTCCTCGACGTGCTTGGTGACCGTCTCCAACTGCCGCTCGCCGACGAGGGAGCCCATGTCGGCGCCGTAGGAGAGCGAGTTGCCGAGCCGCATCGCCTTCGTACGGGCGGCGAAGCGGGCGACGAAGTCGTCGGCGATCGACTCGTGGACGTACAGCCGCTCGATGGAGATGCAGAGCTGGCCCGCGGAGGAGAAGCAGGCGCGGACGGCGCCGGCGGCGGCCTTCTCGATGTCGGCGTCCTTGAGGACGAGCATGGCGTTCTTGCCGCCGAGTTCGAGGGTCACGCCGACGAGCCGGGCGGCGGCGCCCTGGGCGACCTGGCGGCCGGTACGGGTGGAGCCGGTGAAGGAGACGTAGTCGGCGTGCTTGACGACCTCGGGGCCGACGACCGGGCCCTCGCCGATGACGACCTGGAAGACCTCGGCGGGAAGGCCGGCCTCGATGAGCAGGTCACGGGCCCAGAGCGCGGTGAGCGCGGTCTCGGTGTCGGGCTTCATGACGACCGCGTTGCCGGCGACGAAGGCGGGCAGCGCGTCGCCGACGGACAGCTCCAGGGGGTAGTTCCAGGGCGCGATCTGGCCGACGACACCGCGCGGCTGGCGCAGCTCGGTGACCTTGGTGAGGGTCGGCACGACGCCGGTGTGGTGCTTGGGGCGCAGGTAGGAGGCGGCCTTGCGGCCGTAGTGGCGGGCGGCGACCGCGACCGACTGGATCTCCTCGTGGGCGTGCAGCCGGGCCTTGCCGGTCTCCAGCTGGATGAGGTCGAGGACCTCGGCCTGGCGCTCGAGGATCAGGTCGTGGAAGCGGAGCAGCACGGCGGCGCGGGCCTTGACGGGGGTCGCGGCCCAGGCTCCCTGGGCGGCGCGGGCGCGGGCGAAGGCCTCGGCGACGTCCTCGGGGGTGGACTCGGGCAGGTCGGCCAGCTTCTCCCCGGTGAAGGGGGTGTGGTTCGCGGTGCGGCCGGAACCGGCGACGCCGCGGGTGAGCTGGGCGACCACCTCCGGCGTGACCACGTCGGCGGCGGTGCGGGCACCGGCCGGCGAGGGCGCGAGGGGGTTCGTGCCGGCGGCGGTGGCCGGGGTGGTGAGTGCCTGCGAGTCCGTCATGAGGGCGAGGGTAGGCCGCGGAACGCCCTTTGGGTACCCGTCGGTAATGCGTTTTCACCGGGTGCGCACAATCGCGCCAGCGATCGCTGGCATATAAGCCCTGATCAGGGGCTTACGGTCGGCCGGGAGCGCGATTTCCGCGCGCTCCGTATCCCTCAGTCCGTCTTCTCGCCCGGGGCCCGCCAGTGCCGCAGGACGACGTCGAACTGCTCCCGGGTCGTCTCCCAGCTCGATTCCGGCGAGGCCATGAAGATGGCGTACTCGGTGCCGTCGTCCCCGAAGTACAGCTGGTCGATGGCGTGCCTCGGGCCCGGGAAGTTCTGCTTCTCGAGCCAGGTGAACTCCCACCGGGCGGAACGGACCTGGTCGCGGTACGTGTTCTGGTTCAGCCAGACGCGCTGGTACTGGGACCGCTTCTTCAGCGTCTTCTCCAGGTCGAGCACGTGCACGTACGGGTTCTCGAAGTCGGGCGTGGGGTCGATGCTGATCCGGATCCGGTGGCGGCCGTTGTCCGGCGTGTAGTCGACGTTGTCGCCGTCCTCCCGCCGCTTCCAGCCGTCGGGCACCACCAGGCTGAAGCCCTTGCGGTCCTCGACGCGGCGCCAGCCGGCCGGCACGGTGTCCTGCTTTTTCGTCGGCGTCACGGAGGGCTGCGTGCTCTGGCCGCCGCCCTGTGCGCCCTTGCCGCCGCCCGAGTGGTTCATGGCGGCGAAGACGGCTCCACCGGCGACCAGTCCCGTGAGGACGGCCGCCAGGACCGCCGTACGCCACCGGCCGCGGCTCTTGGGCTCGGGACCGGGACGGCGGCCGGGACCGGCGAGCTGGGGCACGGTGGCGGGCCCGGGGGTGGCCGTGGACGCCGGGTCGTCCTGGGTGGCCGGGAGCGGGGTGGTGGCGGAGGTCAGCTCGTCGCGCCCGACCGTCTGCGTCGGTACGTACGCCTGGGCCGCCTCCGGGGTACGGCCCTCCATGGCGTCGAGCAGCATCCGCTCGGCCTCGTCGGCGCCCGGCCGCTCCGCCGGGTCCTTGCGGAGCAGGGCGACGATGACGGAGGCCAGCGCGCCCGCCTTCGCCGGGTGCGGCGGCTCCTCGGTCACGACGGCCTGCATGGTGCTGATCGGCGAGGTCCGCCGGAACGGCGAGGTGCCCTCCACCGCCGTGTACAGCGTCGCGCCGAGGGACCAGAGGTCCGAGGCCGGGCCGGGATCGCCGCCCCGTACCCGCTCCGGCGCCAGATAGTCGATGGAGCCGACGAGTTCACCGGTCCGGGTGATCGTCGAGTCGCCCTCGATCGCCGCGATGCCGAAGTCGGTGAGCAGGACCCGCCCGTCGCGGGCGAGGAGCACGTTGCCGGGCTTGACGTCCCGGTGCAGCACTCCGGCGGCGTGCGCGGCGCGCAGGGCCCCGAGGACGTGCAGCCCGATCCGCGCCGCTTCGCGCGCCTCGATCGTGCCGGCCTCCTTCGCCGCGTCCGCGAGCGAGGGCCCGTCGACGTACTGCATGACGATCCACGGCCGGTCGTCGTGCTCAAGGACGTCGTGGACGGTGACCACGCCCGGGTGGGTGATCCGCGCGGCGGCGCGGGCCTCCTTCTGCGTACGGGCGTGCAGCACGAGGCGGTCGGCCTCGGCGACGAACCGACCCGCCGTCAACTCCTTGACCGCCACGACTCGGTGCAGGACCTCGTCGTGCGCCCGCCAGACCTTGCCCATGCCGCCGCGACCGATGGTCTCGCCCAGCCTGTACCGTCCGGCCAGCAGCAGCCCCGCGCCCGTGTCCGTGCCCTGAGAATGTTCCACAGTCCCCCGCCCGTTCCTTCGGAAGACAGGTTACGGAGGGGGAGACGGGGGACGGAACCTCGGGGCTCGCAAAGGAACCGCACTGTGACCGGCGGGGAGCGGTTCGGCGGCCCGACGGCGGTCCCACGGGGGCCCGGTGGGGAGCGGTTCAGCGGGTCGCGCGGTAGACCTTCACCGCCTGGTCGTAGATCTCGGAGACCTTGTCGCGCTCGCTCTCCGGGCCGATGACCTGCACGACGTGGTAGCGGCCGCCCTCGATCAGGGCGAGATTGCGGACGAAGACCTCACGCCCCGTGGTGTCCTGCCAGGTGAACTGGCCCACCGCCATGACCTGCTGCCCCACCTCGATCCGGCGCAGACCCGACGCACTCGACCAGGAGGAGTCCCGCCACGGCTGGAGCTCGCGCTCCTTGGTGCGCTGGTACGCCATCGGGTCCGAGCCGTTGGCCTGCACGGTGTCCCGGCCGGGGACGACGACGAGGACGAAATCGCCCCCTGTGTACCGGATTTGTCCGGCGTCGTTGATCGGGCTGCGCCGCCAGCCCTCGGCCACACCGACCTCGAAGCCCTCCGGGTCCTTGCGGAGGGTGTACCCGGCGGCGAGTCCGGCGGCGCCGGGGTTGGCGGTGGTGGCCGGCGGAGTCGTCTTCGCGGTGCTCGGCTTGGCGCTGGGCGCGGAACCGGGCTTGGAACCGGTCGGGCCGGGGGTCGGTGCCGAGGTCGGTCCGCCCGTCGGCGTGACGGACCGCCCGGCGGGCCCCTGCCCGTCCGCGCCGTCCTCGCCGTCCTTGGGCAGGAACAGCACGGCGTACGCCATCACACCGACGAGCAGCAGCAGGATCGCCAGGAGCAGCGTCAGGCCGAGGGAGCGCGGGGAACGGGCACCCGCGCCCGCGCCGCGCGGGGCCCGGGGCGCGCGCGGGGCGCGTGGGGCACGCTGCGGAAGCTCCTCGTGGAAGTGCTCCTGCGGGAACTCCTGCCGGAAGTCCTGGCGGGACTCCTGCCGGAACTCCCGTCGCCGGCCTTCGCGCTGCTCCTCCCTCGGCTCCTCGCGGGTGGCGACGCCCTGCCGGCCGCCGCCCTTCCGGTGGCGGTGACGGCCGCCCGCCGCTCCCCCTCGGCGTCTGCGGACCAGCTCGCCACGGCGCCGTACGATCGGCAGCTTCGTCTCGTCGACGGACGGCAGCGGTATGACGCCGACGCCCGCGTCGGGCTCCGGGGCGGAGCGGACGAGGGAGCGGAGCCAGCCACTCAGCTCCTCGAAGTCGGGGCGCTCGGTGGGGTCCTGGCGGAGCAGCGACTCGACGACGGGCCGCAGCGGGCCGCACTCCTCGGCGTAGGCCGGGGGCTCGGCGCAGACCAGCTGGACGAGCTCGGCGGCGTTGTCCTCGGGGTACGGGGCGTGGCCCTGGACGGAACGGTAGAGCAGCGCGCCGAGCGCCCAGAGGTCGGTGGAGGGGCCGATGGGCGGGGCCAGACGCCAGTTCTCGTGGACCGGTCCCGCCTGCTCGGGCGCCCACCGCTCGGTGACCGCGCCGACGACGGCGATCCGTGCCTGGCGGGCCCGTTCGGCGGCGAGCCGGGTGGCGGGGCCCCGGTAGACGGCCAGGGGCGCGTCGCCCTGCCCGGCCGCCGCTCCGTCCCAGCCGCCGGAGGCCGGTGCGGGTACGGGGACGGGCTCGGGGTCCGGGAGCTGCGCGGGGGTGTAGCCGGCCGGGAGGGCGGGCAGCGCGGGGCTGCCGCCCGCGGGGATGGAACCGGAGCCGTCGCGCGAGGCGTGCGGGCCGTCGCTCCAGGTCCCGGCAAGCATCGCGCGCGTGGGGCCGCCGCCCTCGTCTCCGTACCCCTTGCGGTACGGCGCCGGGTACTCGTCTTCGTCGACGTCGTCTTCGTCCTCGTCGTCCCCGGTCTGGGACCACCAGTGCGGCTCGGGCCCGAGGCCCTGGGCGGGCACGGGGGCGGGCGCCGGTGGCATCGGAGGGTAGGGCGACGGAGGTTCGGCTTCGGGGGCGGGCTCGGGGGTCGGGCGCTGCACCGGGACGACCCCGGTCTCGCCGATGTGCGCGGCGGCGCGGGCACCCGCCCGGTACGCCGCGATGGCGCCCGCACGGGCGGCCCGTACGTCGGCGGCGGGCGGGGCGGCACCCGCGGGAAGCTCGGGCCGCGCGACGGGCGCAGCCGCACCCGCCTCCGCCTCCGCTGCGTAGGCGGCATCGGCGCCCTGCGCTTCCCGTTCCGACGGCTCCTCCCCGGCGACGGGCCACTCCGCGCCCTCCGCCTCGCCCTCGTCCTCGTCGGCGAACGGCACCGGTGCGTAGCCGCACAGGGCCTCCTCCGCCGCGCCCGCCGCGAGGCCGGTCAGGACCACGCGTCCGTCGTCGCAGACGAGGACGGTCCTGGGCGTGATGTTCCGGTGGGTCCAGCCGTGGGCGTGCAGTGCGCGCAGGGCGGTGAGGACGTCGGAGCCGATCTCGGCCGCGCGGTACGGGGTCAGCGGCTCCTCGGCGAGGAGCGCGGCGAGCGGCCTGGCCGCGACCAGTTCACTCACTATCCACAGCGAACCGGCCTCCGCGAACACGTCGAAGACCTGGTCCAGCCTGGGGTGGTCGGGGATCTGCGCGGCGGCCTGGGCCGCCTCGACCGCGCGGCGCACCGCGGGGTCGGTGGGCCGCCGGGTCGCCCGGCCGGAACTCGCCCGGTGCGGGGCGTGTCCCCGGCCGTCCTCGTCGACCATTTCGGCGTCGATCACCTCGGGCAACGGCACCTGGTGGACCAGGACTTCCTGGCCGCTGTAGGTGTCGAAGGCGCGGGTCTCGACGAGTTCGTACGCGTCCTCGGGCGGTACGGGCAGGCGATAGCGGTCGGCGAGCACCCTTCCCGCGTAGTCGTCCACGACGCCTCCCCACCGAGCGCGCTGTCCCCCGGGTCGCACGGATCCCGCTCAGCTCATGAATCGCGCGGACCGCGCGAAACCATCAATTCCGATCCGGGACCGCACAGTTGGCGATGGTTTTCGGCTGCGTACGGTCCACGACCTCTCACGATACGTGGCGCCGGTCAGTCCTTGGGGCTGAACGTGGCGAACGCCGTGTCCCGCAGGGTCTTGCACGCGGGGCCGTCCCACTCGTCCGCCTTGCAGGTGATCATGATCGAGTAGCCGTGGGTGGCGTCGACCTTGAAGCCCCGGTTCAGTATCCGGACGCGCATGCCCTTCTCGGTGCGCTCGAACTCCCAGTCGGCGACCGTCGGGTACCCCTTGTACGAGACCGACTTGATGCCGATGTGCCTGTAGCCGTTGCTGCTGGCGGAGACGGCGGCCACGGCCGCGCTCCACGCGGCGGCCGCGTCGTCCTTCGGGCTGTCGTTGTAGTCGACCTGGACGCGCGGGTACCCGCCGTCGGCGTTGAAGATCCCGCCCGAGTTCCGGCCCGCTATGGCGTTGAGCCGGAACGTGGACGGCATCGCCATGGAGAAGTGGAAGCGGCTGTTCGTCACCATGGTGTAGCCGGCCGGCAGCTGGGTCCCGGGCGCGCCCGTGCCGGGCTTCCCGGACGGCGTACCGGTCTGCCCGCCCGAACCCGAGCCGGAGCCCGGGTCGGCCGTCTGCTCGCCGCCCTGCTGACCGGGGTCGCTGGGGGTCTGGCCCTTGCCCTGGTTGGCGGTGTCGCCGTTGCCGGCGGTGGCGCCCGCGGAGGCCGTCTTGTCGGAGCCCTTGCCGCCGCCCTTGTTGTCCTTGGCGTCGTCACCGCCGCCGAGGGCGACGGCGAGGATGGTGCCGAGCAGGGCGAGGACCACGATCCCCGCGATGATGACGAGCGTGCGGCGCGGTACGACGTCGGTGAGCGAGGCCCGCGGCTGCGCCGGCCTGTTCGCCCCCTGGATCGGCTCCGGCTTGGGCCGCGGCTCGGAGCGCGACGTCGCGGCCGCGTTCCGTACGGACTTCAGCGCGCCGCGCATCCGCTCGGCGCCCGCGTCCGGACCCTTCTCCCTGGCGGCGGTCGGCGCCTGCCGCGGCGGCTCCGGGGGAACCGGCGGCAGCGGTACGACCCTGGTGGCCTCGACCGACGGCTCCGGCTCGGCGACCGGCGCGGGCGCGTCGAGCACGGCGCTCAGCAGCACGCGCGCACCGGCGTCATCGAGGCGCTGGTCGGGGTCTTTGGCCAGCAGGCCGTAGATGACCTTCTCGAGCAGCGGCCCGGCGTTCTTCGGCGGGTCGACGGGCTCGGTCATCACGGCGGTCAGCGTCGCGATCGCGGAGCCCTTGTCGTACGGCGGGCTGCCCTCGACGCTCGCGTACAGCAGTCCGCCGAGCGACCACATGTCGGCGGCGGGGCCCGGCTTGTGGCCGCGGGCCCGCTCGGGCGAGATGTACGAGGGCGCGCCGACGAGCATGCCGGTGGAGGTGATCGAGGGGTCGCCCTCGACCTGCGCGATGCCGAAGTCGGTGAGGACGACCCGGCCGTCCTCGGCGATCAGGACGTTGGACGGCTTCACGTCGCGGTGCAGGATGCCCTGACGGTGCGCGGAGCGGAGCACGTCGAGGATGGCGAGGCCGACCTCGGCGGCGCGGTGCGGCGTGAGCGTGCCGTCCTCGCGGACGGCGTCGGCGAGGGACTTGCCCTCGATCAGCTCCATGACGATCCACGGCCGGTCGTCCTCGTCGACGACGTCGTAGACGGTCACGGCGCCGTTGTTACGGATCCGGGCGATGGCCTTCGCCTCGCGCAGGGTCCGGGTGATGAGGCGTCGCTTCTCGTCGTCGTCGATGCTGTTGGGGAAGCGGAGCTCCTTGACGGCCACGGTCCGGCCGAGGGTCTCGTCGACCGCGCGCCACACCGTGCCCATGCCGCCGCGCCCGAGCACCCCGTCGAGCCGGTACCGCCCGGCGAGCAACCGCCCCTCGGCGGGCACTCCCCCACCCGCCCCCGCGCCGGACTTCCGGAACGCCGCCCCACCACCGCGGGCGGGCTGCGCGTCGCCGGACGACTCGCCGTCGGCGCGTCGAGCCTCGGACCGCTCGTCGCCGGCGGGCCGCGCGTCAGACGGCACGCCGTCGGCCGGTTCGGAGGCCTTCGCCTTCGCCGCCTTCGACTCCGCACCCGGCGCGGCGGCCTTCACCGCGTCGGCCTTCGCCGCAGCGGACTTCCGCTCGGCGTCCGGCTTCTTCTCGGCTTCCGGCTTCTTCTCCGGCTCGGACACCTTCTCCGGCTCCGGCGTCTTCTCCGCGCCGCCGGGCGCGGCCTCGGCCGCGCTCTCGGCCGCGGCCGACTCCGTGCCCGGACCCGCGTCCGTGCCCGCGTCCGTGCCGGACTTCACGTCCGGCTCCGCCTCACGTGCCGCGGGGACCACGCCCCGGTCGCCGTCGGTTCCGGCACCCGCGCCGGCGTCCCGCCGAGGGTCCCGCGCCGTGTCCCGCGACTGCTCCGCCTCCGACATGCGTCCCCTCTGCGATCCCTGATCTTCGCCCGCGTCCGCCGCTTGCCGCGCGATGCGGTAACCCGCCCTGGAAGAGAGCCCATTGTCTCTCACCCCGGGACCGTTCCCGCTCCCGGGTCCGCACTCCGAGAGGACGGCCCCGCGGGAAAGCGCTCCCACTCCGACACCCGACGCGGGCGCACCCCCTTCGGGTTCCACACCCGTACGGACAGGATGCCGCACCCCGCCCTCAACGTCCCCTCCCGGACGCGGAGTTCGTACCGGACCCGCCCGAACGGGTCAGATCGGCACGATGTCGGGGGCGCCGAGCCGGGCCGCGTCCGCCGTCAGGTCGTCCGGCTGCCGCTGCGACTCGCGCTCCGCCTCCACTCGCTTCTCGTAGTGCTCGACCTCCTTCTCGATCTGCCGCTCGTCCCAGCCGAGCACCGGCGCCATCAGCTCGGCGCACTCCCGCGCGCTGCGCGTGCCGCGGTCGAAGGTCTCGATCGAGATGCGGGTGCGCCGGGTCAGGACGTCGTCCAGGTGCCGGGCGCCCTCGTGCGAGGCGGCGTAGACGATCTCGGCGCGCAGATAGTCCTCGGCCCCCGTCAGCGGCTCGGCGAGGCCGGGGTCGGCGGCGATGAGCTCCAGGAGCTCCTCCGTCAGCGAACCGAACCTGTTGAGCAGATGCTCGACGCGCACGACATGGAGGCCCGTTCTGGCGGCGATCCTGGCCCGCGCGTTCCACAGCGCCTTGTACCCCTCGGCGCCCAGGAGCGGGATGTCCTCGGTGACGCAGGCGGCGACCCGCTGGTCGAGCGCGTGCACGGCCTCGTCCACGGCGTCCTTGGCCATCACCCGGTAGGTGGTGTACTTGCCGCCGGCCACGACGACCAGGCCGGGGACCGGGTGCGCGACGGTGTGTTCGCGCGAGAGCTTGCTCGTGGCGTCCGACTCGCCGGCCAGCAGGGGCCGCAGTCCCGCGTAGACGCCCTGGACGTCGTCCCGGGTGAGCGGCACCGCGAGGACGCTGTTCACATGCTCCAGGAGATAGTCGATGTCGGCGCTGGAGGCGGCCGGGTGGGCTTTGTCCAGGTCCCAGTCGGTGTCGGTGGTGCCCACGATCCAGTGCCGTCCCCACGGGATCACGAACAGCACGGACTTCTCGGTCCGCAGGATCAGTCCGCTGTTGGAGTGAATCCGGTCCTTGGGCACGACCAGATGGATGCCCTTCGAGGCACGGACGTGGAACTGCCCGCGCTCCCCGATGAGCGCCTGGGTGTCGTCCGTCCACACCCCGGTCGCGTTCACGAGCTGCTTCGCGCGGATCTCGTACTCGCCGCCCGCCTCGACGTCCTGGACCCGGGCGCCGACCACCCGCTCGCCCTCGCGCAGGAAGCCGACGACCCTCGCGCGGCTGGCGACCTTCGCGCCGTAGCTCGCGGCCGTCCGGACGAGGGTGGCGACGAAGCGGGCGTCGTCCATCTGGGCGTCGTAGTACTGCAACGCGCCGACCAGGGCGTCCTTCTTCAGACAGGGGGCCACCCGCAGGGCGTTGCGCCGCGAGAGGTGGCGGTGCACCGGGAGGCCTCGGCCGTGGCCCGAGGAGAGGGACATCGCGTCGTACAGCGCGACGCCCGAGCCCGCGTAGAGCCGCTCCCAGCCCTTGTGCTGCAAGGGGTAGAGGAAGGGCACGGGCTTCACCAGGTGCGGGGCGAGCCGCTCCAGGAGCAGGCCGCGCTCCTTCAACGCCTCCCGCACCAGCGCGAAGTCCAGCATCTCCAGATAGCGCAGGCCGCCGTGGATCAGCTTGCTCGACCGGCTCGACGTGCCGGACGCCCAGTCCCGGGCCTCGACGAGCCCCGTCGAGAGTCCTCTCGTGACCGCGTCCAGGGCCGTCCCCGCGCCGACCACTCCGGCTCCGACGACCAGCACGTCCAGTTCCCGCTCGGCCATCGCCGCGAGCGCCTCGGCGCGCTCGGCCGGTCCCAGTGTCGCTGTCCTCACCGCTGCCTCCCGTCGTCCCCCGCGTGATCGGGCACCACAGACTCGATTCTGGCCCGGCCCTCCGACTTCAGCCACCGCCTGTGGATAACACTCGGCGACCTTTGGCCCCGCAATACGGCATATCGGTCATATTTACGCCTAGTCTGACATTGCGTTCGCCCCGTTCTGTCCACCGGGCTTGCGCGTCTCGTCCCCTCCGGCTACAGGGAAGGACGGCCCACCCCCCATGCCCGCTGACCTCGCCGTCATCGGCCTCGGCCACATCGGACTCCCCCTCGCCCAGGCCGCGATCGCCGCCGGCGTCAACACCATCGGCTACGACACCGATCCGCGACCCGTCGCCGAACTCTCCGCCGGCCGCTCGCCCGTCGACGGCTCGCTCACCGCATCGGAGATCCGCCGGATGCTCTCGGGGGGCTTCCGGCCCACCACCGACCCGGCCGAACTCGGCCGGGTCCGTACCGCCGTCATCTGCGCCCCGACCCCGCTCGGCCCGGACCGGACCCTCGACCTGACCGCCGTGCTCGACGCCGCCCGCGCCCTCGCCGCCCGGCTGCGCCCCCACACGACGGTGCTGCTCGAATCGCCCGCCCACCCCGGCACCACCGAAGGTGTGCTGCGGGGCGTCCTGGAGGAGGGCTCCGGGCTGCGCGCGGGCCGCGACTTCCACCTCGCCTACTCCCCCGGCCGCCTCGACCCCGGCAACCGCGCCCACGGCTTCGCGGGCACCCCCAAGGTCATCGGCGGCCTCACCCCCGCCTGCACGGAGTCCGCAGCCGCCTTCTACGGCCGGCTCACCGACAAGGTGGTACGCGCGCGTGGCCCGCGCGAGGCCGAGACGGTCAAGCTCCTGGAGACCAACTTCCGGCACGTCAACATCGCCCTGGTCAACGAGATGTCGGTGCTCTGCCACGAGCTCGGCGTCGACCTCTGGGACGTCATCCGCTGCGCCGAGACCAAGCCCTTCGGCTTCCAGGCCTTCCGCCCCGGCCCCGGCGTCGGCGGCCACGGCGTCCCCGTCGACACCATCGGCCCCCACCGCCCGCTCCGCATGGTCGAGCTGGCGAGCCAGGTCAACGACCGCATGCCGAGTTACGTCGTCCAGCGTTCAGCGACCCTCCTCAACGAGCACGGCAAGTCCGCCCGGGGCGCCCGGGTGCTTCTGCTGGGCGTCACGTACAAACCCGATCTCGCCGACCGCGAGAGCTCCCCGGCCGACGAGATCGCCCGCCGCCTCATGGACCTGGGCGCCGTGGTCAGCTACCACGACCCGCACGTCCCGGACTGGCGCGTCCGCGACCTCCCGGTCCCCCGCGCGGACTCGCTCTACGAGGCCGCCGCCCACGCCGACCTGACGGTGCTTCTGCAGCACCACCGCACGTACGACCTCCAGGGCCTGGCGGTCAAGGCCCAGCTCCTCCTCGACACCCGCGGCGCCACCCCGGCGGGCGCGGCCCACCGCCTCTGACACCCGCCAAAGACGGAGAGGGGCCCCGCACCACCCGGTGCGGGGCCCCTCTCCGTACGTACGAGAAGCGCCTACGAACGAGAACGCGTCAGCGCTTGTGCTGCGAGTCCGCGACCGTGACCTCGACGCGCTGGAACTCCTTGAGCTCGCTGTAGCCCGTCGTCGCCATCGCGCGGCGCAGGGCGCCGAAGAAGTTCATCGAGCCGTCCGGGGAGTGCGACGGGCCCGTGAGGATCTCCTCGGTCGTACCGACGATGCCCAGGTCGACCAGCTTGCCGCGCGGCACGTCCTCGTGGACGGCCTCCATGCCCCAGTGGTGCCCCTTGCCCGGCGCGTCCGTCGCGCGGGCCAGCGGGGAGCCCATCATGACCGAGTCGGCGCCACAGGCGATCGCCTTCGGCAGGTCGCCCGACCAGCCCACACCGCCGTCGGCGATCACGTGGACGTATCGGCCGCCGGACTCGTCCATGTAGTCACGGCGGGCCGCGGCCACGTCGGCGACCGCGGTCGCCATCGGGACCTGGATGCCCAGCACGTTGCGCGTGGTGTGCGCCGCGCCGCCGCCGAAGCCGACCAGGACACCCGCCGCGCCGGTGCGCATCAGGTGCAGGGCCGCGGTGTACGTGGCGCAGCCGCCGACGATGACCGGGACGTCGAGCTCGTAGATGAACTGCTTGAGGTTCAGTGGCTCGGCCGCGCCGGAGACGTGCTCGGCGGAGACCGTGGTGCCGCGGATCACGAAGATGTCCACGCCGGCGTCGACGACGGCCTTGGAGAACTGCGCGGTGCGCTGCGGGGAGAGCGCGGCGGCGGTGACGACGCCCGAGTCGCGCACCTCCTTGATGCGCTGCCCGATCAGCTCCTCCTTGATCGGAGCGGCGTAGATCTCCTGGAGGCGGCGGGTCGCGGTGGCCTCGTCCATCTCGGCGATCTCGTCGAGCAGCGGCTGCGGGTCCTCGTACCGGGTCCACAGGCCTTCGAGGTTCAGGACGCCGAGGCCGCCCAGCTCGCCGATCCGGATGGCGGTCTGCGGCGACACGACCGAGTCCATGGGGGCGGCCAGGAAGGGGAGCTCGAAGCGGTAGGCGTCGATCTGCCAGGCGATCGAGACCTCCTTCGGGTCCCGGGTGCGCCGGCTCGGTACGACGGCGATGTCGTCGAACGCGTACGCCCTGCGGCCGCGCTTGCCGCGCCCGATCTCGATCTCAGTCACGATGTGTGGCCTTTCCCTCTACGTCTGCGCCTACCAGTATCCCCGACACACGCGCGTGGGGCGGTTCCGGCCGCATGCCGGAACCGCCCCACGCGTCGCGCCGCGTTACTTCCTGCTGTAGTTCGGCGCCTCGACCGTCATCTGGATGTCGTGCGGGTGGCTCTCCTTGAGGCCCGCCGAGGTGATCCGGACGAAGCGGCCCTTGGACTCCATCTCGTCGATGGTGGCGGCGCCCACATAGCCCATCGTCTGGCGCAGACCGCCGACGAGCTGGTGCAGCACGTTGGCGAGCGGGCCGCGGTAGGGCACCTGGCCCTCGATGCCCTCGGGCACGAGCTTGTCGTCGGAGGCGACCTCGGCCTGGAAGTAGCGGTCCTTCGAGTACGAGCGGCCCTGGCCGCGCGACTGCATGGCGCCGAGCGAGCCCATGCCGCGGTACGACTTGAACTGCTTGCCGTTGATGAACTGGAGCTCGCCGGGCGACTCCTCGCAGCCCGCGAGCAGGCTGCCCAGCATCACCGTGCTGGCACCGGCGGCGAGCGCCTTGCCGATGTCGCCGGAGTACTGCAGGCCGCCGTCGCCGATGACCGGGACCCCGGCCGCGCGGGCCGCGAGCGCGGCCTCGTAGATCGCGGTGACCTGCGGGACGCCGATACCGGCGACCACGCGCGTGGTGCAGATCGAGCCGGGTCCGACGCCGACCTTGACGCCGTCGACACCGGCGTCGATCAGGGCCTGGGCGCCGTCGCGGGTCGCCACGTTGCCACCGATCACGTCCACGTTCACGGTGGACTTGATCTTCGCCATCCAGCTCAGGGCGTTGCTGTTGTGGCCGTGGGAGGTGTCCACGACCAGGAAGTCCACACCGGCGGCGGCGAGCGCCTGGGCCCGCTCCAGGGCCTCCGGGCTCGCGCCCACCGCGGCACCGACGATCAGCCGGCCCTCGGAGTCCTTCGCCGCGTGCGGGTACTGCTCGGCCTTCACGAAGTCCTTGACCGTGATGAGGCCCTTGAGCACACCGGCGTCGTCGACGAGCGGAAGCTTCTCGATCTTGTGGCGGCGCAGCAGCTCCATGGCGTCCACACCGCTGATGCCGACCTTGCCGGTGACGAGCGGCATGGGCGTCATGACCTCGCGGACCTGACGGGCGCGGTCGGACTCGAAGGCCATGTCGCGGTTGGTGACGATGCCGAGCAGCTTGCCCGAGCCGTCCGTGACCGGGACACCGCTGATGCGGAACTTGGCGCAGAGCGCGTCCGCCTCGGCGAGCGTGGCGTCCGGGTTCACGGTGATCGGGTCGGTCACCATGCCGGACTCGGAGCGCTTCACGAGGTCGACCTGGTTGACCTGGTCCTCGATGGACAGGTTGCGGTGCAGCACGCCGACGCCGCCCTGCCGCGCCATGGCGATGGCCATGCGGGACTCGGTGACCTTGTCCATCGCGGCGGAGAGCAGGGGGATGTTCACCCGTACATTGCGCGAGATGCGGGACGAGGTGTCGACCGCGTTCGGCAGCACTTCCGACGCGCCTGGCAGCAGCAGCACATCGTCGTAGGTCAGCCCGAGTGTCGCGAATTTCTCGGGCACTCCGTCGACGTTGGCAGTCATGACACCTTCCCCAGATGGCCTTGATCGGTGCGGATGTCCATGCTAACGGGCCTCGACGGTGTCTCATTCCACGATCAAGATCAGAGAGCAGCTTTGGACGTTCGTACGTGTACGTGAGGGCCACCGGCCCTCGTCGACCCTTACTGCTCGGCCAGGGCCCGCAGCCGGCTGAGCGCGCGGTGCTGCGCGACCCGTACCGCCCCCGGGGACATCCCGAGCATCTGGCCGGTCTCCTCGGCCGTGAGGCCCACCGCCACCCGCAGCACCAGCAGCTCCCGCTGGTTCTCCGGAAGGTTGGCGAGAAGCTTCTTGGCCCATTCGGCATCGTCGCTGAGCAGCGCACGTTCCTCGGGGCCCAGGGAGTCGTCGGGCCGCTCGGGCATCTCGTCGGACGGGACGGCCGTCGAGCCCGGGTGCCGCATCGCGGCGCGCTGGAGGTCGGCGACCTTGTGTCCGGCGATGGCGAAGACGAAGGCCTCGAAGGGCCTGCCCGTGTCCTTGTAGCGCGGCAGCGCCATCAGGACGGCGACGCAGACCTCCTGCGCGAGGTCCTCGACGAAGTGGCGAGCATCACCGGGCAGCCGGTTCAGTCGCGTACGGCAATAGCGCAGGGCGAGGGGGTGCACGCGCGCCAGAAGGTCGTGCGTGGCCTGTGCGTCGCCCTCGACGGCACGGTGAACGAGTGCACCGATCACCGTGGTCTCGTCGTCGCGCATCGCTCCATGGTGCCTTGACGCCTCAGAATCCGTGGCACCGCGTCCATAGTTGTGCACCGAAGCGTTATGAGTAGGTGCGCCGGAACTCATCTCCTGCGCCCTCCCCTTCCGCTCGATCGACTCGTCCCCGAGGAACTCCACACCATCAAGGATGCGGCATCCCGCGCGGAAGTGACACAAGCCGTCGTCATCGGAGATCCGGGCCGCCGTCGTCGCGGTGCCCCGGACTGCCGCCCCGCCCGCGTTCGGCGGACGGGGACGCGGCCTGTCGTCGGCACGCGAGGTCCTAGCGGACCAGGCCCCAACGGAAGCCGAGGGCGACGGCGTGCGCCCGGTCCGAGGCGCCCAGCTTCTTGAACAGCCGTCGCGCGTGCGTCTTCACCGTGTCCTCGGAGAGGAAGAGCTCGCGCCCGATCTCCGCGTTGGACCGGCCGTGGCTCATGCCTTCGAGCACCTGGATCTCGCGCGCGGTGAGCGTCGGCGCCGCGCCCATCTCGGCCGACCGCAGCCGGCGCGGGGCGAGCCGCCAGGTCGGGTCGGCGAGCGCCTGGGTGACCGTGGCCCGCAGCTCGGCGCGCGAGGCGTCCTTGTGCAGGTACCCGCGGGCACCTGCGGCGACCGCGAGCGCGACCCCGTCCAGGTCCTCGGCGACGGTCAGCATGATGATGCGGGCGCCCGGGTCCGCGGAGAGCAGCCGGCGGACGGTCTCGACGCCGCCCAGGCCGGGCATGCGTACGTCCATCAGAATCAGGTCCGAGCGGTCCGCGCCCCAGCGGCGGAGGACTTCCTCGCCGTTGGCCGCGGTGGTCACGCGCTCCACACCGGGCACGGTCGCAACCGCGCGGCGAAGAGCCTCTCGGGCAAGCGGGGAGTCGTCGCAGACGAGGACGGATGTCATGGCCGCCCTCCGCAGCTGTTGCACGTCACCTAAAGCCTCCAGGGCTGGTACGTATCGTCACCTGTGCGGTTGACGCCCTCGGACACCTGCCCGAGCACTTGTTCCTTCAACCGCCTCCGCACTCTCAACGACGGTCACTCGAAAGAGTTACGGGTCGGACGGCCGCCTTCGGCACTCTACGTGAGGGAGCGAACGCGGAGGAGAGCGCCGCAGGTCATCCGTCCTTCAGTGGAAGCTATGCCCCATTTAGCGGGATTTCTTCCCTTTTTGAGGTGTCTGTGGCTAGATTCGCAATGAGTCATATTTACATCTACTTAGACAGTAGTTGTACGGTCGGATCAAGCCCGCGGCAGCGGGTACGCGAGACCCACGGGGGGTGAAGGGCCCCCGGCTCATCGGCCATCCACCCGCCCAACCAATCCGTTCGACACGGTTTCAAGGGGACAAGCGCAATGGCAGATTTCTCCCGCCTTCCCGGACCCAACGCCGATCTGTGGGACTGGCAACTGCTCGCGGCCTGCCGCGGAGTCGACAGCTCCCTGTTCTTCCACCCCGAGGGAGAGCGCGGCGCGGCACGGAGTGCGCGTGAGAACTCGGCGAAAGAGGTCTGCATGCGGTGCCCGGTACGCGCGGAGTGCGCGGCACACGCACTCGCCGTACGCGAGCCCTACGGCGTATGGGGCGGCCTCACCGAGGACGAACGCGAAGAGCTCATGGGACGAGCCCGCAATCGCCTGATCACGGCTTCGGCCACGACCTCGTCGCCACGGCCGGCGACGGCGTCGACAGCGGGTCCGGCAGGTCTGGGGCGAGCCTGAACCTGAGGACACGACGATCTGAAGGAACGTTTCTGCTCGGGCGGTGACGGCCGGGTACGGTGCCGTGCCGCACGCGGCCCGGGGGCGCGCGGAGCGGCACCGGCCGGGCCGGTACACCTAACCGGTACGACCACAAGGCCGGCCGGTGCACCCACCGGCCGACGCACCCACCGAAGAGCCGCTACGCGCGCGTGGCCGCCCGGCCCGCCGCGCGGGTCAGCTCGTCCAGGGTGGCGGCGACCGCCGGGACCTGGGCCAGGTCGGACAGCGTGAGGGCGACGATCTCGCGCTCCACGGCCGGTTCCACGGCCACGGTCCTGGCCCCCTTGGGGCGTACGGACTCGATGGCGAGCTGCGGCAGGACCGCGACGCCGAGGCCCGCGCCGACGAGGCCGACCACGGCCGGGTAGTCGTCGGTGGCGAAGTCGATGCGGGGGACGAACCCCGCCTCCTCGCACACGTCCACCAACTGGCGCCGGCAGCGCGGGCAGCCCGCGATCCAGGACTCGTCGGCCAGTTCGGCGATGGACACGGCCTCCGCGTCGGCGAGCCGGTGCCCTTCGGGGACCAGGCCCACGAGGCGGTCGGCGAGGAGCGGACGGACGATCAGGTCGTCCCACTCGGCCTGCCCCGCTCCGTAACGGAACGCCAGGGCCACGTCGCAGTCGCCCTCGCGGAGCATCTCGATCGAGCGCGGCGGCTCGGCCTCGACCAGCGAGACGCGCGTGCCCGGGTGCGCCGCGCGCAGGGCGGCGAGGGCGGTGGGGACCAGCGTGGAGCTGCCGCTGGGGAAGGAGACGAGCCGGACGCGGCCGGCGCGGAGCCCGGCGATCGCGGCGACCTCCTCCTCGGCGGCGGTGAGCCCCGCGAGGATGCCGGAGGCGTGCCGGACGAGGGCCTCGCCGGCCTGCGTGAGGCGCATCTCGCGGCCGGTCCTGATCAGCAGGGGCGTGCCGGCGGAGGTCTCGAGCGCCTTCATCTGCTGGCTCACCGCGGGCTGGGTGCAGCCCAGTTCGCGCGCGGCGGCGGAGAAGGAGCCGGTCGCGGCGACGGCGCGCAGGACGCGGAGATGACGGGCCTCGATCATGGGTCAAGCATAAGCGAAGCTTGGGCCATCGGGCGAATATTCGCTCGACGCTTTGAGTGGGGTCGCCTATTGTTCCCTCATGAAGCTTCTGTCCCTGAACCTGGGCCGCCCGAAGACCGTCGCGTACACCGACCACCCCCAGGGTGTGACCGGCATCGACAAGCGGCCGGTGACCGGGCCCGTGCGGGTGTCCGCGCCCGGCCCCAAGGGGATCGGCGCGAGCGGGGTCGCCGGGGACACCGTGTGCGACACCCGGCACCACGGCGGCAACGACCAGGCGGTCTACGCGTACGCGCGCGAGGACCTGGACACCTGGGAGAAGCTCCTGGACCGCCCGATCCCGAGCGGCGCCTTCGGCGAGAACCTCACCACCGCGGGCGTCGACGTCTCCGGCGCGCTGATCGGCGAGCGGTGGCGGATCGGCCCCGACCTGCTCCTGGAGGTCTCCTCCAGCCGGATCCCGTGCCGGACCTTCCAGGGGCACCTGGACGAGAAGGGCTGGGTCAAGCGGTTCACCGGGGAGGCCGTGCCGGGCGCGTATCTACGGGTCGTCGAGCCGGGCGAGATCCGGCAGGGCGACGCGATCCAGGTGGTGCACCGACCGGACCACGAGGTCACCGTGGCCTTCGAGTTCCGGGCCGTCACGACCGAACGGCCACTGCTGCCGCTCGTGCTCGCCGCCGGGGACGCGCTGCACCCGGACACCCTGCGCAAGGCCCGCGGCTACGTGGAGAAGTACGGCACAGGCTCCTGACCTCCGGCGCCGCCGAGCGGGGCACTAACGTTGCCCCGTATGACGACTGCACTGATTACGGGCGCGACGGCGGGGATCGGGGCCGCGTTCGCGCGGAAGCTGGCGGCGGACGGACACGATGTCGTGCTCGTCGCCCGCGATGTGACGCGACTGCGGGAGCAGGCGACCGAACTGCACGACCGGCACGGCATCGAGGCCGAGGTCCTCGCGGCCGACCTGGCGGAGGAGAAGGGGATCGCGGCCGTCGAGGCCCGGCTCTCCGACCCCAAGCAGCCGGTGGACCTGCTGGTGAACAACGCCGGGTTCGGCAACAAGGGCCGGTTCCTCGAAGTCTCCATGGCCGACGAGTTGAAGATGCTGACCGTGCACTGCGAGGCGGTGCTCCGGCTGACCTCGGCGGCCGCGGAGTCCATGCGCGCCCGCGGCCGGGGCGGGGTCGTCAACGTGGCCTCGGTGGCGGCCTTCGTCCCGCGCGGCACCTACGGGGCGTCGAAGGCGTGGGTCGTGCAGTTCACCCAGGGCGCGGCACGGGACCTGGCGGGCAGCGGCGTACGGCTCATGGCGCTCTGCCCGGGCTTCGTACGGACCGAGTTCCACGAGCGGGCCGGGATGGGGACGGACAACATCCCGGGCTGGATGTGGCTCGACGCGGACAAGCTGGTGACCGAGGCGCTGAGCGACCTGGCGCGCGGCAAGTCGCTGTCCATCCCCGACCCCCGCTACAAGGCGCTGATGGGCGTGGTGAAGCTGGCGCCCCGCGGCCTGCTCGGCGGGGTCTCCTCCAAGGCGGGGCGCAAGTACGGCCCGAAGTGAGCACCGGCGCCGGCTAGTCGGCGAGGGAGTCGAGGACTTCGAGGGCCGGCAGGGATTCGAGGTCGAGTTCGGTCGTGGTGCCGTTCTGCCACGTCACGTGGACGGTGCGGGCGGTGATGCGGACGGTCGCGAGGGTGGTGACGGGGGCCGGGCCCGGTTCGGCGGTGAGCGAGGCCAGGGCCACGAAGAGGGAGCCGGGGCCCGCCGTGGTGCCGTGCAGGGCCACCGTGCGCGAGGCCGGGCCGCCCTGGAGCGTGGCGCCCGTGACCAGGGGGACGGTGTCGGTCGCGGGCGGGTAGCCGTGGACGGCGTGGAGTTGGGCGGTCGGTCCGTCCGGCGTGGTGGCCCAGCCCGTCTGGCGTACGGGAGTTCCGTCCGGGGCGCCGAGGACGAGGTGGGCGCGCACCTCGGCGCGGCCGTGGGCCAGGGTCGCGGAGAGGACGCGGATCCCCGGGAGCGGGGTGTGGAGCGAGGCGGCCCAGTCGGGGCCCGTGCCCAGGGGCGTCGCGGGGCCGCGCCGGGTGACCCGGCCGTCGACGACGAGGGCGAAGTGGTTGTCGGCGGTGTCGGGGGCGGCCGTCGGTCCCGTACGGGTGGAGTACGCGAAGCGTGCGTAGCCGGGGTCGTCCTCGGCCGTCGAGGCGCCCGCCGCCTGGTTGCCGCTGCCGTGGTTGTGGAGGCGTACGAGTCCGTCGGCGGCCGTGGTCTGGAGGAGCAGCGCGGCCGGGGCCACGGCCCGTACGGTGTCGGCGCGTTCGGCGGGGAGGGGTTCCTCGGGGTCGGTCCAGGCCGGGTGGTCGGCGGGCAGGAGGAGGCCGAGGAAACCCTTGGCCGCCCAGTAGGGGGAGGCGGGTCCCGAGTAGTCCTGGACGACCGGCGGGTACGGGCCGTGCCAGCCGAGCGTGAGCAGCCCGCGCTCGTCGCACGCACCCCGGTCGAGGAAGTAACGCACCGCCCCGGAGGCCAGGCGGCGGGTGGCGCCCGGCGTGAGCGGCGTGTGGCCGGTGAGCGCGCCGAGCCAGGGCGCGGCGGCCGCGGCGAAGCGGTAGATCAGGGAACGCCCGTACGGGAGCGGGGCGCCGGTCGCGTCGAAGAGGTGGACGTGGTCGGCGAGATGGGCCCGCAGCCGGGGGCCGTAGCGGGCGAGGAGGTCCCGGTCGCCGGCGAGGTGGGCGTGGAGGACGGGATAGAAGTGCAGGGCCCAGCCGTTGTAGTGGTCGAAGGCGCGGTTGTCGCCGTCGCTGTACCAGCCGTCGCCGCGGTACCACGGTTCGATCCGGTCGAGGGAGCGCTCGATCGTGCGGGCCGCGCGGTCGGTCTCGATGCCGGCGTCCTGGAGGAAGCCGGCGACGGTGAGGCCGAAGAGCCACCAGTTGTTGTCGACCGGGGACGGGTCGAGGGCGGGGCGCAGCCAGTCGACGACGTGCTGTCGGGTGCGGTCGTCCAGGGTGTCCCAGAGCCAGGGTCGGGTCAGCCGCAGCCCGAGGGCGACGGAGGCGGACTCGACGACGGCCTGGCGCACGTCGGTGAGGAGCGGCCAGGAATCGGGCCCGTGGGCACCCGGCGGCTCGGCGGCCGGTGCCTCGGTGCCGGCGGCGAGGCCCTCGGCGTAGCGGGGCAGGTGCCCGTGCGGATCGGCGCCGCCGGCGCCCGCGACGCGCAGGGCGGCGAGCAGGAACGTACGGGCGTGGCCTTCGAGGCCGTCGGAGCGGACGCCGGACCAGCTGGGGCGGGGTCCCGGCAGGTCGAAGCGGCCGTGGCGGGGTGAGGCGTACGGCCGGACGGCGAGGAGGAGCCGGTCGGCCGCGTCCTCCCAGTGGGCGCGGGTCCAGCCGGTGAACGGACTGAGCTCACGGTTCTCGGGCGGCATGGCCATGTTGCTGATGCTCCCTGAGTGGTCCCTGAGGCGGACGTCGTCGCCGGGAATCATGAACAGCCTTCGATCGAACGTCAATGAGATCGGAGCGAATGATCGAAACTCCTTGCGTTCGATCATTCTGGCGTAGGCTCCGGCGCGAGGTCCGGCGTCCCGCCGGACCGACCCACCGCGAGGGGATGCACCGTGCGCGAGAGTGCCGCCGAACGACACGACCGACTCCTGGCCCTGGTGCGCGAGCGCGGCACCGCCCGCGTCGCCGAACTGGCCGACCTGCTCGGCGTCTCCGCCGTGACCGCCCGCCGCGACGTCGAGGCGCTGGCCGCCCAGGGGCGGCTCGACCGGGTGCACGGCCAGGTGTCCTGGCCCGGACGGCGGGGCGAACCGGGCGGCACGGGTGGGACGGGTGGCACGGGTGGCACGGGCAGGGCGGGTGCGGCAGGCGGCCCGGCTGCGGCGCGGCGCTCCGGCGAGGGCCTGGTCCTCGGGCTGCTCGCGCCCTCCGCCACGTACTACTTCGCCGAGGTCATCCGGGGCGCGCACGAGGCGGCGGCGCGGGCGGGGGCCCGGCTGATCCTGCGGATCTCGGACTACCGGCCCGAGGAGGACCGCGCGCGCACCGAGGGCCTGCTCTCGGCCGGCGCCCAGGGAGTGCTCGTCGCGCCCGGCTGGCGGGGCCCGGAGGACCGGCCCGCGTACGGAACCTGGCTGGCCGAACTCCCCGTGCCCGCCGTGCTCCTGGAGCGCAGGGCCGAGCCCGGCAGCCCGCTCGACGCCCTGGACCGGGTGGTCTCCGACCACGGCCACGGCGTCCTGCTCGCCCTGCGCCACCTGCTCGGCCTCGGACACGGCACCCCGCTGCTCGTCGCGCGCGGCGACAGCCCGACCGCCCTCGCGGTGCGCGCCGGGTACGCGGAGGCGCTGGCCACGCTCGACCTGACCGCGCCAGGGCCTGTGGTCGACTCCGTACCGGCGGACCAGGACCCGGCGGGGTTCGAGCGCACGGTACGAGCACTGTACGAAGCGGTGCGTACGGGCCGGGCGAGCGCGGCCCTGGTCCACAACGACGTGGACGCGATCGAGATCGTGCGCCGCCTGGCGGAGCTCGGCGTGAAGGTGCCGGAGGACCTGGCCCTGATCGCGTACGACGACGAGGTCGCCGCGCTCGCCGACACCCCGCTCACGGCGGTCGCCCCGCCGAAGCGCCAAGTGGGGCGGCATGCCATGGAGTTGCTGGTGGAGCGGCTGACGGAGGACCGCGCGGAGGAGGCCGCGCGGCGCCACCTGAGCCTGCTGCCGCGGCTGCGTGTGCGGTCTTCGTGCGGGGCGGCCGACGCTTCGGCCGGGGTCCCGCGTGGGGCCTCCGACGGCACTCCTGGCGGCGACGTCTGACGCCACGCGGTCCTGGACGTGACCGCCCCGGGCCGTTCGCGGATCCGGTGCGGTTGTCACACCTGACGCGGTCGGCGCAGGGCCTCGACGACGACGGGGACGGCGCGGGGTTCGAGGCGCAGGGCAGCGGGCAACGCCTCGCGCAGGTCCCCGGCCTGCAGGACACGAGCGGCCAGGATCCGGCCGCGCCGCGGCTCGACGACGGGCGCCAGCGCCGCCCAAGCGGCTGTCTGCCCGTTCCTGAGCTCGGGCAGGTGCGTGGCCGCGCGGGCGGCCCGGTCATGCTCTCCCGCGTCGACCAACGCGATCACCAGCGTTGTCGCCAGGGCGTATCGTCCGGCCGCCCCGGCCGGGTCTCCGGCGCGTCGGACGACCGCCTCGGCACGGTCGTACCGTCCGAGCTCCACGAGGTCTTGTACGAGGGGCCCGTTGACGTCCACCGGGGAGTCCGAGTACGCCTCGATCTCCGCGAGGATCCGGTCGGCCTTCTCGTCCTGCCCGAGCCGTACGTACGTCTTGAGCATGCCGCTGCTCGCCATGAGCGGCATGTGCGCGCTCGGGGCGACGGACTCGGCGTGTGCCAGGGCAGCTCGGGCCTGCCGCTCCTCCCCCGCCGCGGCGAGCACCGCCGCGGTCTCCGCCCAGGCCCGCAGCCGTTCGTCCGGGGACTCCACCCCCGCGGCGAGGGAGAACGCCAGGTCCACTTCCCCGGCGGCGGCCAGCCGCGGGGACATCATGCTCCGTGTTCTGTCCCCGGTGTCGAGACGTTCCAAGGCGGCGCTCAGCCGCTGTCCGTTCCCCGCGCGGGCATGCGCCTCCACGACGGCCGGCCACCCTTTGTGGGCCCATTGCACGCACGTGCGCAACAGCGCTTCCGCGCGGTCCAGCTCCCCGATGCGGGCGTAGACGTCGGCTGTCGCGTCGATCATGATGTCCCGCCGGTACGACTCGACATCCGGTGCGTCGGGACCCGGCAGATCGGGCAGTTGCGCCTCGGCGTCCTCCACCAGCGGCAGTGCGGCCGCACCGTGCCCTGCGTCCACGAGGACACTCGCGAAGTCGACCAGGTCCCTCAGGAGCCGCGGCTGGTACGCCACCCGGACCTCCGCCTCCACCGCGGCCAGCAGGCTCGTCGCCCGAACACCACGGTCGACGGAGACCGCCACCCCGCGCACCAGCGCGACGAGCCCCTCGTCGTGTTCGACGGTGCGGGCCAGGTGCTCCGCCCGGACGAACTCACCCGCTGCCGCGAGCGCTAGGACGACCAGACACAGCGGGTCGTACGCGTCGGCGCCGCATTCGGGCGCGAGTGCCTCCGCCCGGTCGAACTCACCCATGTCCGCAAGCCGTCCGACCAGCGAACTCAGTGCCGCATGGCGCAGGTACGGGCGGGACATGCGTCGAGCCAAGTGCTCCGCCTCGTCCCACCGCCCCGCATCCGCCAGTTCGACGACGACACCGAGCAGCGCGTCCCCACGACGGTCCGAGTCCTCGATGGCGCGGGCGAGCGCCTCGGCCTCCTCGTACGCGCCGGCTGCCGCCATGGCCCGAACCACCCCGATCACTGCTGCCTCCCGGGACCGGATGTCGTCGATCCCGGCCGCGACGGCCAGCGCGCGATCACACCAACCCGCACGCGCCAGGAGGCCGATCACATCGGCGACGACCGGCGACTCCGCCGACAGTCCCTCTTCGATGCCTTCCGCGAGGCGTTCCGCTTCTGTCCGGCGCCCCGCGACCAGGAGAGCGGCTGCGGCACTCACCCGTGCGAGAGGGGCGGCCTCGGGGTCCACGGCGGAGAGGAAGGTCCTGACCTGTTCGACGTCGCCGGCTTCGGCCCACGCCTCTGCCACGGCCGCCAGGCCCAGGGCACGGACGCGCCGATCCGGCTCGGCCAGAGCCAGGGCTTCGGCCCGTGCGGACTCGCCCGCTCGGACCCACTGCCGGGCGATGTCGGGAACCAGCGGTTCCCTCTCCGACACGCCCTCGATCAGGCGGACCACGGCACCGGCCCGCTCCGGCGATCCGGCGCGCAGCCAGGCGCGGGCCGTCCGCTCCAGGACATCGGACCGGCGCCGTCCGTCGCTGTCATATCCCAGCGCGGTGTTCTCCGCGACCTCGATCAACCGGACGGCGGAACCGGGATCTCCGTGCTCGATGAACTCCTCGGCGACGCGGATGAGCGCGTCCGCCCGGTCGTCCGGCTCGGGGATGCTGCGGGCGAGCGCCTCGGCGCGGCCGAAGTGGCCGCATGCCGCCCAGGCATGCGGAAGAGAGACGTCCACACGTGAGTTGCGGCCTTCGAGCGCGTCACGGCGAACGGCCAGTCGTACGCTGTCCAGAAGGTCCGGAACCCCGGCCGCGATGATCAGTTCCTCGGTGGCGTGGATCTCGCCGAGCGCCGCGAAGTCGCCGAACGCGACGTCCAGCATGCGGTCCTGTCGCACGGCGTCCGTCGCGCACCCCACCATCCGCTCCAGGTCGCCCGCCGCCCTCAGCATCGGGAACCAGTCGCGGAGGAGGTAAGCCGGCGTACCCACCGGCCAGCCACGTGACCGCCACTCCTCCGCCCAGGAGTGCACCATCCCCCGGTACCGGTCCAGCTCACGCGTGCCCAGCATCTCCTCGGCCCGGACCTGGAGTTCCTCGTGAGCGAGGAGGTACGCGTCCGTCCGCAGGGCGAACGTGCGGCCGGAGCCCGTTCTCAGGACGTCGCGTACGCCATAGGGCACCGCTCCCGTCAGCTCGGCCAGGTCGTTCGCCGTGAGGCCGCCTCCGGCGGCGGTCAGCAGGGCCAGGAGGTCGTACTCCAGGCCTCCGGCCTCCAGGAGGCGCTTCAGTTCGCGCTCCGCCTCGGCCCGGATGGTGCGGGCGTGCGACGAGGGCTCCAGGGTGCGGACGATCGTGGGGTCGCGGAGCGCGTGGCCGGCGGGAACGTCGACGGGCACGGGAGGGTTCAGCCGGCCGGAGACGATGACGGGCAGGACGTCGGAGCCCGGCAGCAGGCTCGCGATCGAGTGGGCGTCCGGCCCCGTGGTGACGCCCCGGTCCTCGTCCAGGCCGTCGACCAGCAGGACCAGCCGTTCGCCCCTCTCGGCGCAGGAGCGCGCCGCCTCCCCGTAGAGGCGGAGCAGATGGGCTTCGCGGGTCGCGGCCGTCAGGTGGGCGGGGAGTCCTTCGCCGGCCAGCTCGGCGAGCTGCTCCAGGACCACGTCCACGTAGGCCACGACGTCGTTCTGCGCGCCCAGGCGGGCGGTGATGAAGAACGGGACGATCCGCACCCCCGCCGGCGGGTTCAGCGCGAACCAGGACAGCAGCGCCGTCTTGCCCGCCCATGCCTCCGCCCGCCACCACGTGTACGTGGGGCCGGAGTCCGCGGTGCAGAAGGCCGCCAGCGCGGCCAACTCCGACTCCCGGTCCACCAGTTCCGCCGGGGCGATCCGGCGAACCTGCTCCCAGTACGCCGATCGGACCGGCGGCGCCGTCACGACCTGGTTGTGGTCGCCGGTGACGACTATCCAGGCATCGCCCCCGACCGCCACCGACCGCTTCCCCCGCGCCTGCTGCATGGCGCCCATGTTGCCAGGGCCCGGGACGGCCCCGGACCTAGACTGGAGGTGTCCCACCCGGTCCGGGAGGCACCATGACTTTCGTACAGATAATCGATTGCAAGACCAGTCGGTTCGACGACCTGAACCGGCTCATGGACAAGTGGGTCGAACAGACCAAGGGCAAGCGGACGGCCACGCACAGCGTCATCGGCAAGGACCGCTCGGACTCGTCCCACCTCGTGGAGATCGTGGAGTTCCCCTCCTACGAGGTCGCGATGACCAACTCACAGCTCCCGGAGACGGATCGCATCTTCCGGGAGATGGTCGCGCTCTGTGACGAGATGCCGACGTTCACGGATCTCGACATCATCCGGGACGAGCAGCTGTACAAGTCCAACGCGCGCCGCCTCTTCGAGCTCATGGCCTCCGAGGGCGAGCTGCCGCCGCTCGACGAGGTGCTGGCGGAGGGGTACCACGACCACGATCCGACCAACGAGCAGGACGTCATCGGCATGGACGCGGTCCGCCGAGAGGTGGAGATGTGGCGGGCGGGCTTCGACTTCGCCTTCACCATCAACGACCAGATCGCGGAGGGCGACCGCGTGTGCACCCGGTGGACCTGGATCGGCACGCACACCGGCGACTTCATGGGGCTCCAGCCCACCGGCATGAAGGTCTCCATGACCGGCACGACCATCCACCAGTGCCGCGAGGACGGCAAGATCACGGAGGGTTGGTGGCAGTACGACCTGCTCGGGCTCATGGGGCAGCTCGGCGCGGTGGAAGGGTAGGAGCGAGAAACAGGAGCGGGGAAAACGCCGAGGTCCGGCGCCCCTCTCGGGGACACCGGACCTCAGTGATCAGCTACGAGCGAGCGATCGGCCGCGCGTCGCGTCAGTGCGAGTGACCGTGGCCGTGGCCGTGGCCCGCGTCCGCCGGCTCCTCTTCCTTCTTCTCCACCACGAGGGTCTCGGTGGTGAGGAGGAGGGAGGCGATCGAGGCGGCGTTCTCCAGCGCGGAGCGCGTCACCTTGACCGGGTCGATGACGCCGGCCTTGACCAGGTCGCCGTACTCGCCGGTGGCGGCGTTGAAGCCCTGGCCCTTGTCGAGCTCGGCGACCTTCGAGGTGATGACGTAGCCCTCGAGGCCGGCGTTCTCGGCGATCCAGCGCAGCGGCTCGACGGCGGCGCGGCGGACGACCGCGACACCCGTGGCCTCGTCGCCGGTCTTGTCGAGGTTGCCCTCGAGGACCTTGACGGCGTGGACCAGAGCGGAGCCACCACCGGAGACGATGCCCTCCTCGACCGCGGCGCGGGTCGCGGAGATGGCGTCCTCCAGACGGTGCTTCTTCTCCTTCAGCTCCACCTCGGTGGCGGCGCCGACCTTGATCACGCACACGCCGCCGGCCAGCTTCGCGAGGCGCTCCTGGAGCTTCTCGCGGTCCCAGTCGGAGTCGGTGGACTCGATCTCGGCCTTGATCTGGTTGACGCGGCCCGCGACGTCCTCGGAGTTGCCGCCACCGTCGACGATGGTGGTGTCGTCCTTGGTGATCGTCACGCGGCGGGCGGTGCCCAGCACGTCCAGACCGGCCTGGTCGAGCTTGAGGCCGACCTCCTCGGCGATGACGGTGGCACCGGTGAGGGTGGCCATGTCGCCGAGCATCGCCTTGCGGCGGTCGCCGAAGCCGGGGGCCTTGACGGCCACGGCGTTGAAGGTGCCACGGATCTTGTTGACGACCAGGGTCGACAGGGCCTCGCCCTCGACGTCCTCGGCGATGATCAGCAGCGGCTTGGAGGAGCCGGCCTGGATGACCTTCTCGAGGAGCGGCAGGAGGTCCTGGATCGAGGAGATCTTGCCCTGGTTGATCAGGATGTACGGGTCGTCGAGGACGGCCTCCATACGCTCCTGGTCGGTCACCATGTACGGGGACAGGTAGCCCTTGTCGAAGGCCATGCCCTCGGTGAAGTCGAGCTCCAGGCCGAAGGTGTTGGACTCCTCGACGGTGATGACACCGTCCTTGCCGACCTTGTCCATCGCCTCGGCGATGAGCTCGCCGACCTGCTGGTCCTGCGCGGAGAGCGCGGCCACGGCGGCGATGTCGGACTTGTCCTCGATCGGACGGGCGGTCGCGAGCAGCTCGTCGGAGACGGCCTTGACCGCGGCGTCGATGCCCTTCTTCAGGGCGGCCGGGGAGGCGCCGGCGGCGACGTTGCGCAGACCCTCGCGGACGAGCGCCTGGGCGAGCACGGTGGCGGTGGTGGTGCCGTCACCCGCGATGTCGTTGGTCTTGGTCGCCACCTCCTTCACCAACTGGGCACCGAGGTTCTCGTACGGGTCCTCGATCTCGACCTCGCGGGCGATCGTGACACCGTCGTTGGTGATGGTGGGGGCGCCGAACTTCTTGTCGATGACGACGTTGCGACCCTTGGGGCCGATCGTCACCTTCACCGTGTCGGCAAGCTTGTTGACGCCGCGCTCAAGGGCGCGACGGGCGTCCTCGTCGAACTTCAGGATCTTCGCCATGGGAGCGATTCAGCCCTCTCGGAATTCGTGGTGAAACTGGTGAAACGAACTGCGCCCCGGACGCCCGGTGCGGGGTCAGGGGCGCAGCTCAAAGCATCTGTTTCAGATACTTCGGTGAATTACTTCTCGATGATCGCGAGCACGTCGCGAGCCGAGAGGACGAGGAACTCCTCGCCGTTGTACTTCACCTCGGTGCCGCCGTACTTGCTGTACAGCACGACATCGCCGACCTGGACGTCGAGCGGAAGACGCTCGCCGTTCTCGAAGCGGCCCGGGCCCACGGCGAGGACGGCGCCCTCCTGGGGCTTCTCCTTCGCGGTGTCCGGGATGACCAGGCCAGAGGCGGTGGTCTGCTCGGCGTCGAGCGGCTGGACCACGATGCGGTCCTCGAGCGGCTTGATGGCAACCTTGGAGCTGGTGGTCGTCACGATCCGACCTCCCCCTTCGGAGATCTCACGGGGTTAACTGTCTGAGGTGGCGACCAGGTGGATCCGTCGTCGCGGGTGCCGGACCTGCCCGTCGCTGTGTTGGCACTCTCCAGTGGGGAGTGCCAGAGCCGAGACTATGACCGCGATTAGCACTCGGTCAAGCGGAGTGCCAATTCAGTGCCGCGTGGCGGCCGCGAGGCGACCGCGGGGCTGTTCGGTACCGCGTCGCGTTCGATTCGGTCTCGGTACGGGAAACGGCTCGGCGGACCCGGAGGTTCCGTACGAAGGTGCGGACATGACAACCTCACGCCGCCCGGTCCGCACGGGAGTCGACATCGCCACCGCAGTGGTGTTCCTGGTCCTGGAGTGCGTGCTCGCGTTCGCCGCGGCCGTCTTCCTGGCCGCGCGGAAGCTGGGCGCCGGTCGGCTGGATCCGGCGACTCCGGATCCGCCGCCGATGGACTGGGTGCCCGTGATCGTCTTCGGCGTGGTCACCGGCGCCGCCCTGCTCCTCGCCGTCGCGATGCTGCGGGGCGGCTGGGTCTGGACGGCCGGGGGTCAGTTCCTCGCCATGGGGCTGCTCGGCCTCGCGACGCTGCTCATCGCGGCGGAGGAGTGGACGTACGCGCATCCCGACCCGGAACCCGCGCCCACCCCGATCTCCGCACCCGCATCCACGCCCGGCTCCCCGTCCGCGCCCGCGTCCGCCCCTACCGCGTCGGACCGCGGGTCATCGCTCCTCGCGATGTCCGGCGCGCTGCCGGTCCGGCCCTGAGTCGACGAAGCCGTCGTCCATCCGCGCGAGCCGGTGCAGGACCCGGGCCGCCGCCCCCGAGAGCGCTCCGCCCTCGCCCCGCTCCCCCACCCGGGTGTCGAGCCGCTGCGCCGCCTTCCGGCCCAGGCGCTCGATCGGGTCCACGGAGGACGCGCACCCCGAGATCCCCAGGAGCGCGCCGGCCAGCGCGAGGCCGAGCAGCGGCCGGCGCGCCCGGCTCACACGTAGTCCTCGAGCTTCGCGACCGCGTACCCCTTGGCCGTGATCGTCTTCATGACCCGGCGCACCATGTCGGGCATCGAGCCCTTCCAGTCCCCCTTGCCCCGGAAGTGCGTGAGCACGATGTCGCCGGGGTGCAGGTCCCGGTCCCACTCGCGCCACTCCATCCGGTCCGGGAACGCCTCCGAGGCCCACAGCGGCACCGCCTTCACGCCGCACGTCCGCGCCGCGCGCAGGGTGTCCTCGTTGTAGTTGCCGTACGGCGGCCGGAAGAGCGGGGGCCGCTTCCCGTACCGCTTCTCGATGACGTCCTGCATCCCGCAGATCTCCCGCTTCTGCGCGCTGTACGAGAGCCCGGGCAGGTAGCGGTGGTTGAGGGTGTGGTTGTGCAGGGAGACCCCGGCGTCCTGCATCTTGTTGAAGTAGCCGTAGTCCTCCTTGACGAGGTAGTCGCTGAGGAAGGCGCTGTACGGGATCCTCAGCTCGCTCATCATGCGCAGCAGCTCCGGGTCCTTCTCGGCGCCGTCGTCGATCGTCAGAAAGACGATCTTCTCCTTCGTCGGCACCGTGGTGAAGACCGGCGGCAGGCCCTCGCCGTCCGTCTCGAAGCCCTTGCGGGTGGTGATCTTCGGCTTCACGGCGGGCGGGGCGGGCGCTTCGAGGGGCGGCCGGTCCAGGCCCCACTTCTTGGCGGCCACGATCCGCGCGGCGCGGCGCTCGCGGACCTTCTCGACGTACGCGTCGAGCGCGGCGGCCGCGCCCGGCGCCTGCGGCTGACCGGCGGCGGGGCGCTCGGGGCCCTTGCGGCCGTCCCCGGCGTTCCCCCCGTCGCCGGAGGGGCCCGCGCACGCGGACCCGAGCGCGGCGACGACCAGTGCGGCGCCCACCGAGCGGCGGAGGCGCGCCGCCGCCCGCTTCGAGCGCATTTCCTCTGCTTGTCGTACTAGCTGCATGGCGCCGCATCCTGTCAGCGGATCGACCCGCACGGCCGTCGACACCGCCACCCGGCCCGCACCATCCCCCGGCTGGCCCACAATGGGACGGGTGACCGACCTCGCCGACTTCACCGCCCTGCTCGCCCCCGAGGGCCAGACGCTGCTCGCCGCCCTGCGCGACTACGACCCCGCCCAGGAGCTGGCCGTCGCCTCCCGGCTGCGCCGCGAGCACCCCGCCGAACTGGTCTCGGCCGCCCTCGGGCAGGCCCGGCTGCGGCAGCGCGCGGTGGCGAAGTTCGGCGCCGAGGACGCGTACCGGATGTACTTCACCCCGCACGGCGTCGAGCAGTCGACCCGGGCGACGGTCGGGACCTACCGCGCGGAGCGCCTCCGCGCGCTCGGGGTGCGCTCGGTGGCCGACCTGTGCGGCGGGATCGGCGGGGACGCCCTCGCCTTCGCCCGGGCCGGGATCGCGGTCCTGGCCGTCGACCGCGACCCGCTGACGGCGGAGGCCGCCCGCGCCAACGCCGAGGCGCTCGGGCTCGCCGAGCTGATCGAGGTGCGGTGCGCGGACGTGACCGAGATCGACACGAGCCCGTACGACGCCGTCTTCGTGGACCCGGCGCGGCGCGGCGGCCGGGGCAGGATCTTCGACCCGGAGGCGTACTCGCCGCCGCTCTCCTGGGCCGTCGAAGCCGCCCGCAAGGCCCCGCACGCGGCGCTGAAGATCGCCCCGGGCATCCCGCACGAGGCGGTGCCGGAGGAGGCCGAGGCGGAGTGGATCTCGGACGGCGGGGACGTGAAGGAGGCCGTGCTCTGGTTCGGCACCTCCCCCGGCGCGCGCCGCGCGACCCTCCTGCCCGCCGGCGCGAGCCTGACCGGGCGCGGCCTGCCCGACCCGGCGGTCCGCCCGCTCGGGCGGTACCTCTACGAGCCGGACGGCGCCGTCATCCGCGCGCATCTGGTCGCGGAGGTCGCCGAGGAGCTCTCCGGCGGCCTGATCGACGAGACGATCGCGTACGTCACGGCGGACGCCCTCACGCCGACCCCGTTCGCCACGGCGTACGAGATCACCGACGAACTCCCCTTCAACCTGAAGAAGTTGAAGGCCCTGCTACGCGAGCGCGAGGTCGGCACGCTGACGGTGAAGAAGCGCGGTTCGGCGGTCGAGCCGGAGGAGATCCGCCGCCGGGTCAAGCCGAAGGGCCCGAACGCCGCCACGGTCTTCCTGACCCGCGTCGCGGGCGCCCCGACGATGCTGATCGGCGGACCGGCGAAAGCCTGAGCCCTAGGCCACCAGCCGGACCGCCAGCCGGTAGTGGTTGATCGCCTTCGTCGCGCCGATCAGGCCGTTGATCCAGAGTCCGAGCGCCGCCCCCATGAGGTAGGTGACCAGCCCGTATCCGCCGCGTCCCGGGCCGACCAGCTCCGCGGGCGCGGCAAGGGAGACCCAGAGGCCGACGGCGCAGAAGGCGAACGAGACCAGCAGCCAGACCGTGCTCAGCACGGGCTCGCGCAGCCGCGCGTCGGCCTCGCGGTCGCCGTCCAGGGCGGCCCACAGGACCAGCCGCTCCCGCGCCTGGCGGTCGCGGCGGAAGCCCCGGGCGAGGAAGAAGACGGCGGGGACCACGGCACAGAGCCCGAAGGCCACGAAGAAGCAGGCGAACAGGCCCGAAAACGGGTCGAGGGACTCGTCCAGCATGATGAACCCGGCGCCGCAGATCCCCCAGCCGAGCTGGAGGGTCGCCACCCACGCCAGGAAGACCGACAGCCGGGCTCCGCCCAGCAGACGGCGGTTCAGCTCGGCCATCGCCCGCCCCCGGTCGGCCAGTCGGGCCTCACGGTCGGGCCAGCTCTGTATCTCGGCGGGCGGCGGAGGGGGAGGCAGGGGGGCGCGTGGGGACATACCGCCGACCCTATCGAGCCTCCGACGCGCCCCGCCCGTCCGCCCGTTCGACCCGATCCGCAGCCCGCTTCGGATCCGCCCGTTCCGCCCGCTCCCGCAGAAGTTCCCGCTCCCGCTCGTTACGGGTCAGCGAGGCCGCCCGTTCGAACTCGGCGCGGGCCTCGGTCGGTCGGCCGAGGCGGGACAGCAGGTCGCCGCGGACGCTCGGCAGCAAGTGGTAGCCGGCCAGGGCGCCTTCGGCCGCCAGGGCGTCGACGAGGGCGAGGCCGGCCTCCGGCCCCTCGTCCATCGAGACGGCGACCGCGCGGTTCAACTCGACCACCGGGGACGGCGCGACGGCCGCGAGCCGCCCGTAGAGACCGGCGATCGTCCGCCAGTCCGTCTCCTCGTACGTGGCCGCCTTCGCGTGGCAGGCGGCGATGGCGGCCTGGAGGGCGTACGGACCGTACGGACCGCACTCGGCCGCCCGCGCGAGGGCCTCGAAGCCGCGGAGGATGAGCCGCCGGTCCCAGCGGCTCCGGTTCTGCTCGGCGATCAGGACCGGCTTCCCGTCCGGCCCCGTCCGGGCCGCCGTCCGCGAGGCCTGGATCTCCAACAGGGCCGCCAGGCCGTGGACTTCGCCCTCCTTCGGCATGAGCCCCGCGAGCACCCGGGCGAGGCGCAGCGCGTCCTCGCAGAGCGCGGGGCGCAGCAGGTCGTCGCCCGCCGTCGCCGCGTACCCCTCGTTGAAGATCAGGTAGATGACGTCCAGGACCGAGCCGAGCCGGGCCGCCCGCTCCTCCCCGTACGGCACCTCGAACTCCACGCCCGCCTTCGCCAGCGTCCGCTTCGCCCGGACGATCCGCTGCGCGACCGTCGCCTCCGGTACGAGGAAGGCGCGGGCGATCTCGTCCGTGCGCAGGCCGCCGACGAGCCGCAGGGTCAGCGCGGTCCGCGCCTCGGCGGAGAGCACCGGGTGGCAGGAGGTGAAGATCAGCCGCAGCAGGTCGTCGTCGATGTCACCGGGCCCGGACGGCTCGGGGTCGTACGAGGCCTCCGGCAGCTCCCGGCCGACCTCGGCCAGCTTGCGCGCGTACGTCTCACGGCGCCGTACGAGATCCACGGCGCGGTTCTTCGCGGCGGCCGTCAGCCACGCCCCCGGCCGGTCCGGCACTCCCGTGCGCGGCCACTGCTCCAGGGCGACGACGAAGGCGTCCTGGGCGATCTCCTCGGCGATGCCGACGTCACGGACGATCCGCGCGACGGCGGCGATGATCCGCGGCGACTCCATCCGGAAGACGGTCTCGACGGCGCCGGGGGCGGGTGCGGTCATGGATCAACCATGACACCACCCGCCCCGGCCGCGTCACATCTCTTCGATCTCGCGCACCTCGCAGCCCACCTTCCACTGCGGCGGGTGGACCTCGAGGAACCGCTTCGCCCACTCGGTGGCCTCGGCCAGGTCACGGCACTGGGTGATCGAGTAGCCGCCGATGACCTCCTTGGTCTCGGTGAACGGGCCGTCGGTGTACGAGATCGTCCCGCCCTCCCAGACGACGCGCTTGCCCTCCTTGGTCGGCTTGAGCCCGGCCGTCTCCAGCATCACGCCGGCCTTGGTGATCTCCTCGAAGAGCGCGCCCATGCGCTCGTCGAACCCGGGGTCGGCGTCCTCCATCTCGAAGGAGCCCTCTTCGATCCGGATCATCGTCAGGTAGCGAGGCATGGTCGTTCTCCTTGCGTGGCGGGCGGGGCCGTTCCCCGCCTTTCACTCATACGTCGAACGGGCTCGGCCCGCATCGACACCACGAGGAGAGATCTTTTTAGACGTAGTCCTCCAGGCGGGCCACCGTGAAGCCCTGCTCCTGGATGTGGCGGAGCATGTTGGCCGTCATCCGGGTCATCGTCGTGCCCTTGAGCTCGGCCGGGCCCCGGAAGTGGGCCAGGATGATGTCGCCGGGGTGCAGCTTCTTGTCGCCGCGCTGGTACTGCATGTTCTTGATCTGCATCGACTCGCGCCACAGCACGATCGCGTCCACGCCGCACGCGCCGGCGGCCGCGCGGGTGTCCTCGTTCCAGTTGCCGTAGGGCGGGCGGAAGAGCCGCGGGGTCGTCCCGTACTCCTTCTCCAGCTTCGTCTGCTGGCCGCATATCTCGTGCTGCTGGGCGGACCGGCCGAGGGTGCGGAGGTTCGGGTGGGTGAGGGTGTGGTTGGCGACGCCGTTTCCGAGGGCGGTGAGCGGCTTGAAGTAGCCGTAGTCGGTGCGTATCGCGGAGTCGGTGAGGAACATCGTCACCGGGACCTTGAGCTCCTCCATCATCTTCACGAACTCGGGGTCCTTCTCGGCCCCGTCGTCGATCGTGATGAAGACGACCTTGTCCTCGGTCGGTATGTCGCTGATGACGGGGACCGGCTCGCCGGGCTTCCGCGTCACCGGCTTGGTCCGCGGCGGGGCGGGCGGCGCGGCGAAGGGCTTCAGGCCCCACTTCTTGTACGCGGCGGAGGCCTGGGCGGCCTGATCGGGGGCCTTGGCCTCAGCCGGTGCCGTCGTCGGCGAGGCCGGTCTCGTGGGAGCGGTCGCGGTGTCCGCTCCGGCCGTGCCGCCGCAGCCGGATATGAGCAGTGCGGCGGCGGTCAGTGCCGCCCAGGTCACGATCTTCTTGTCCACGCCGAGAGTCACGCCGTGGAGGATGCGATACGGGACCTGCGGGTTCCCTCAGTCCACGGCCTCGAAGCGCCAGCGGTGCACCGGTCGGGTGACCAGGTCCGCCGCCGGCTCGGGCAGCTCCGGCAGCTCGGCGTCGAGCGCCTCCGCGTCCCACCAGGTCAGGACGAGCACCCGGTCCTGCGGGGCGCGGAAGGACTCGCGGCGCAGCGGCTCGTGGGCGAGCTCCTGCGCCCGCGCCCACTCCAGGAGCTCGGCGCCCCGGCCCTGGACGGCCCGCGCCTCCCACATCAGGGCGACCCTCATGAGTAGAGGTTCTCCTTGCTGATCTCGTGCACGTGGTCGTGGTCGTGCGCGTGCCCGTGAGCCGCGCCCGGCACGTGCGGGTCCGTCACCGGAAGCGACGAGTCCGCCGACAGCTCCCAGTCGGAGGCCGGCCGGTTGCGGGCGACCATCTCCGCGCCCAGGGCCGCCACCATCGCGCCGTTGTCGGTGCACAGCTTGGGCCGGGGCACCCGCAGCCGGATGCCGGCCCGCTCGCACCGCTCCTGGGCCAGCGCCCGCAGTCGCGAGTTGGCCGCGACCCCGCCGCCGATCATCAGGTGGTCGACGCCCTCGTCCTTGCAGGCGCGTACGGCCTTACGGGTGAGCACGTCGACGACGGCCTCCTGGAAGGACGCCGCCACGTCCCGTACCGGCACCTCCTCGCCCGCCGCGCGCTTGGCCTCGATCCAGCGGGCGACCGCGGTCTTCAGGCCGGAGAAGGAGAAGTCGTACGCGGGGTCCTTGGAGCCGGACAGGCCGCGCGGGAAGTTGATCGCCTTCGGGTCGCCCTCCTTGGCGAGCCGGTCGATGACCGGGCCGCCGGGGAAGCCGAGGTCGAGGACGCGCGCGATCTTGTCGAAGGCCTCGCCGGCCGCGTCGTCGATGGTCGCGCCCATCGGCCGGACGTCGGCGGTGATGTCCGGGGCGAGCAGCAGCGAGGAGTGCCCGCCGGAGACGAGCAGCGCCATGGTGGGCTCGGGCAGCGGGCCGTGCTCCAGCTGGTCGACGCAGATGTGCGAGGCCAGGTGGTTCACGCCGTACAGCGGCTTGCCGAGCGCGTACGCGTACGCCTTCGCCGCCGAGGTGCCGACGAGCAGCGCACCGGCCAGGCCGGGGCCGGCGGTGACGGCGATGCCGTCGAGGTCGCGGGCCGAGACGCCCGCTTCCTTCAGGGCGCGCTCGATGGTCGGGACCATGGCCTCCAGGTGCGCGCGGGAGGCGATCTCGGGCACGACGCCGCCGAAGCGGGCGTGGGTGTCGACGCTGGAGGCGATGGCGTCGGCGAGCAGCGTCGTTCCCCGGACGATACCGACGCCGGTCTCGTCGCAGGAGGTCTCGATGCCGAGTACGAGCGGTTCGTCAGCAGCCATCGGAATCAGTCTCAGTTCCAGTTTCGGTTTCGGTCTCGGTTGCCTGGACGGTCAGTCGCATCACGAGCGCGTCGACGTTGCCCGGCTGGTAGTAGCCGCGCCGGAAGCCGATCGGCTCGAAGCCGAAGCGCTCGTACAGCTTCTGGGCCCGGGTGTTGTCCACCCGTACCTCGAGCAGCACCTCGTCGCATTCGAACGCGGTGGCGTGCTGGAGGAGGTCGGTGAGGAGCCGGGCGCCGAGCCCGGTGCCCCACTGGTCGCGGGCGACGGCGATCGTCTGGACGTCGCCGAGGCCGCCCGCGGCGGCGAGCCCGGCGTACCCGACGAGCTTCCCCTCGGCCTCCGCCACCACGTAGCGGCGGGTGGCCGCGGGCCCGCGTGCATGCGCCAGCTCCGACCAGAACATCCCCTCGGACCAGGCGTCCTCGGGGAACAGCTCGTGTTCGAGGACGAGCACGGGCGCGATGTCCCACCAGCGCATCTCGCGCAGGACGGCGCCGCTCGTGGACGTCACGGCGGTCACTTGGGCGTGACCACCTTGTAGTTCTTCGGCACCTGGGCGTCGGGGCGGCGCAGGTACATCGGCAGCGGGTCGAGGAAGCCGTCGCCGCCCGCGGCGAGCCGCTCGGCCGCCAGGGCGGCGAGCGCGCCCGCCGACTGGTGCTCGGGGTCGCGGGCGTCGGGGAAGACCTCTGGGTACAGCCGGGCGCCCGCTCCCACGACCGGCAGCCCGGCGAGCTGCTCGGCGATCTCGGCCGGCCGGTCGACGGCGGCGTCGGTGACGCGCGTACGAGAGTTCTCGTACCGCGCCCAGTAGACCTCCTTGCGGCGCGCGTCCGTCGCGACGACGAACGGCTCCTCGATCCCGGAGGCGTACGCGAGCCCGTCCAGCGTGCACAGGCCGTGCACGGGCACGCCGAGGGCGGAGGAGAAGGTCGCGGCCGTGACGAGCCCGACGCGCAGTCCGGTGTACGGCCCCGGCCCCACGCCGACGACGATGCCGGTGACCGCGTCGAGCTTCAGCCCGGCCTCGGCGAGGACCCGGTCGACGGCGGGCAGCAGCAGCTCCCCGTGGCGGCGGGCGTCGATCTGCCGCGACTCGGCGACGACGGAGTCGCCGTCGTGGAGGGCGACGGTGACGGCGGGTGTGGCGGTATCCATGGCGAGCAAGAGCACGCAAACAGCCTACGGCTCCCGGGCGGTCCGCACGGCGCCCCGTCCCGGTGGCCCGCGACTGCTACCGTCACGACCGATACGTACGTACGAAAGGTGGGCAGCAGGGTGGCACGGAGCAGCTCGGGATTCGTGGCCGGGCTCACGGCGGCGGCGATCGCCGCGGTCGCCTTCCTCGCCTACCAGGCGTCGGCGAACGCTCCGGCGGACGTCTCGGCCAAGCCGACGGCCCCGAGCACGGCGCCGTCGACGGCCCCGACCGGCGGCCCCAAGAAGCCCGTGAAGGACCCGCTCGCCGTTCCGGCTGACTCGGGCACCGGCGCGCGCGTCGTGTACGCGCTCACCGACCGCCGGGTGTGGCTGGTGGACGCGAAGGGCCAGGCCACGTCCTCCTTCTCGGTCATGCCGAGCACGGTCCACCCGGCCCCGGGGGCGTACAAGGTGACGTCCCGCTCGGGCTCGGTCACCGGCTCCGACGGGGTGCAGATCGAGCACGTGGTGCGGTTCACGACGGAGCAGGACGTCTCGATCGGCTTCAGCGCGGCGGTCGACGGCACGCTGCCGAAGCCGGACCCGACGCGGAAGACCGGCGGCATCCGGATGAAGCGCGCGGACGGGGACGCGATGTGGACGTTCGCGTCGATCGGCGCGAAGGTCGTCGTCGTTCCGTAGTCCGCCCTGCGTCGTACGACGCGGTCGACGCGAAGGTCGTCGTAGTCCGCGTTACGGAACGCGGTTAACCCGTACGGGTTACGCAGCCTCGCGCTCGGCCCCGAGGATCCCCGGCTCGCGCGACGGCTCGGCGGCGTCCGGTTCCTGCGTGTGCTCGGGGGTGCGCGGGGGTGTCGACACCGCTTCCGCCGCGGCACAGGACGCCAGCAGCTCGCTCATCGACGTGCCCCTCCGCGGCCGCGCTTCCGCGTGCTCGCGCTCCGGCGTCGCCATGCATGCCTCCCGTAGGTTAGGTTCACCTAACCAGCTCGTGCATCCATGTCACCACGGCGCGTGGGGCCGACGCAACATCTTGCCGACACCTTGTCGGAACCTACGTACGTTCAGCTCAAAGCGGTCACCTCGGGACTCACACCGGTCGCACCTCGGGACTCAGCTCAGCGCGAGGTCCTCCGTCGCCCACCGCGTACCGATCCCGCGCAGCACCACCGTGCGCCGGTCGTCGTCCGTGTCGCCGACGACCCGGTGGATGAGCACGTGCAGCCGGTCGTCGTTAAGGTCCTCGACCTTGCCGTCGCCCCACTCCACGACGACCACCGACTCGGGCAGCGAGACGTCCAGGTCGAGGTCCTCCATCTCGTCGAGGCCGCCGCCCAGGCGGTACGCGTCGACGTGGACCAGCGCGGGCCCGCCGACCAGGGACGGGTGGACGCGGGCGATGACGAAGGTCGGGGAGGTGACGGCGCCGCGCACGCCGAGGCCCTCGCCGAGGCCGCGGGTGAGCGTCGTCTTCCCGGCGCCGAGCTCGCCGGTGAGCATGACGAGGTCGCCGGGGCGGAGCAGCTTGGCGAGGCGGCGGCCGAGCTCCTGCATCGCCTCGGGCGAGTCGATGTCGAGGTGGGCGGTGGAGTGCGGGGTTTCCACGGCGTGCGGTTCTTCCATACGGCCCAACCTAGCTGTTGCCGGCCCCCGCGTTCGCCGCCGTCGCGGGCACCGCTCCGACCTTCGCGAGGAGGTCGGCGAGCCGGTCCGTCACGGCTTCCGGGTGCTCCAGCATCACCAGGTGCCCGGCGTCGGGCACGATGACCAGCTCGGCGTCCGGGAGCAGATCGGCGATGGCCTCCGTGTGCGAGCTGGGGGTGACGAGGTCGCGGTCACCGGCGAGGGCGAGGACGGGCAGGTCGCGGAAGGCCGCGAGCGCGGCGGCCTTGTCGTGCTCGGCGAAGGCCGGGTAGAACTCCGCGACCACGTCGATCGGGGTGGCCTCGATCATCCGCTCGGCGAAGCGGGCGACGGCGGGGTCGACCTCGCGGGACGAGAACGAGTACTTCTTGATCAGCCCGGCGAACAGGTCGGCCGTGGCCCTGCGCCCCCGCTCGACGAGTTCCGCCTGCGAACCGAGGGCCTTCAGGACGCCCGGCAGGACCCGCCGCACCGCGTTGACCCCGGCCATCGGCAGTCCGTAGTTCACCTCGCCCAGCTTCCCCGCCGACGTACCGACGAAGGCGACGCCGACGACCCGCTCGCGGATCAGCTCCGGGTAGCGGTCGGCGAGCGCCATGATCGTCATGCCGCCCATCGAGTGCCCGACCAGCACCAGCGGTCCTTCGGGGGCGGCGGCGTCGATGACGGCCCTGAGGTCGCGGCCCAGCTGGTCGATGGAGACGGGCAGGCCGTCGGGCCCGGACTGGGCGCGGCCGCGCTCGGACCGTCCGTGGCTGCGCTGGTCCCAGTAGACGGTACGGACGAGGCCGCGCAGGGCCGCGCGCTGGAAGTGCCAGGAGTCCTGGCCGAGGCAGTAGCCGTGGCTGAAGACGACGGTGACGGGCGCGGGGGCCTTGCGGCCGAAGAGCCGCCGGCGGCGGGGCGCGGGGGCGTCCGACTCGACCTCGTCGACCTCGTAGTACAGCGCGGTGCCGTCGTCGGCGGGCGCCTTGCCGGGGGTGCCGCGCAGGGAGCCGTAGGGCGCGGAGGCGTCGAGGGCGAGCCGGGCCTTCTGCCGCATGCCGCGCCCGACGGTGAGCCGCTCGATGGCCACCCCGGCCGCCGCGCCGGCGGCCAGGACGCCTATCGCGGCGCCGGCGAGCCCGGCACGCCGCCAGTTGTCGGTGCTGGACTCACTCACTGACGCTCCCTGTTGGATAGGTCCTTACTCGTTCACATAGACGCGCGGAACGCGGGCGCCGATGCGGGTGACGATCTCGTACGCGATGGTGTCGGCGGCCTGGGCCCAGTCCTCGGCGGTGGGCTCGCCCCGGTCGCCGGGGCCGAAGAGCACGGCCTCGGCGCCGGGCTCGACGGCGTCGCCGCCGAGGTCGACGACGAACTGGTCCATGGCGACCCGCCCGGCCACCCGCCGGATCCGTCCGCCGACGAGGACGGGGCCGCGTCCGGAGGCGTGGCGCGGGACGCCGTCGGCGTACCCGAGCGGGATGAGCCCGAGGGTGGTCTCGCTCGGGGTGACGTAGTGGTGCCCGTAGCTGACCCCGTGCCCGGCGGGCACTTCCTTGACGAGCGCGACGCTGCCGATGAGCGACATGACGGGCCGCAACCCGAAGTCGGCAGGGGTGCCGACTTCGGGACTGGGCGATACGCCATACATGGCGATCCCGGGCCGAACAAGATCGAAGTGGGTCTCGGGGAGGGTGAGGGTGGCCGGGGAGTTGGCGATGTGCCGCACTTCGGGCTCGACGCCGGCCTTCTCGGCGTAGTCGAGCATCGAGCGGAAGACGTCGAGCTGGGAGGCGATGGAGGGGTGGCCGGGCTCGTCGGCGCAGGCGAAGTGCGACCAGAGCCCGGTGACGGTGACGAGCCCGTCCTTCTGGGCCTTGAGGGCCTCGCCGACGAGTGCGGGCCAGTCGGCGGGCTGACACCCGTTGCGGCCGAGCCCGGTGTCGGCCTTGAGCTGGATACGAGCGGACTTCCCGGTCTCGCGGGCTGCTTGGACGACCTCCCGCAGGGCCCACATCCCACTGACGGTCATGTCGAGCCCGGCCTCGATGCCCTCGGCCCAGGGGTCGCCCGGGGTCCAGAGCCAGCACAGGATCCGCGCGTCGGTGATCCCGGCGGCGCGCAGCGCGAGCGCCTCGTGCGGGGTGGCGGTGCCGATCCAGGTGGCACCCGCTTCGAGCGCGGCGCGGGCGCAGCGGAGGGCGCCGTGGCCGTACGCGTCGGCCTTGACCACGGCCATCACCTGGACGTGGGGCGCGACGCGGGCACGCAGCGTACGAACGTTCGCACGCAACGCACCGAGGTCGATCTCGGCGCGGGCTCGTCGGGGCGGCGGTGTCTCAGTCATCGCGCCCAGTCTCTCAGGTGTCAGCTCCAGGGCCGCCTACCTCCGCTGTAGCCCCGGTCACCCTTACACCCCTCGGCGTGGCTCACCGAACGCCCCCATGCCAACCGGCGGCCCGACCAGACCTAGGCAGCACCAGTCAACGGGCCCGGCACAGCTGATGCCCCCACCCCCACGCGGCGCGAAGCCGCCGCGTCCCCGCAGGGGCCCGGGGCACAGCCCCACCCCCACCCCGCCCCTCCCCAGCCCCCGGCAGGGTTTCGGGAAGGGGTGGGGTGGGGGGCCTATCCGGACACCACGTCGCGCCACGCGTCCGGTAGGGCCTCCGCCACATCGCCCGCCACGATCGGCGCGCCGGCCGACGTCCCCGACATGCCGCCCGACACGCCCCCGGCCGACGCGCGCCGCGCCGCAAGCCCGTGCAGGTACGCCGCCGCCGAGCCCGCGTCCCGCGACCGGAGGCCCGCCGCCAGTAGGGAGCCCGCCAGGCCCGACAGGACGTCGCCGCTGCCTGCCGTCGCCAGCCAGGACGTGCCCGTCGGGTTCACCCGTACCGGACCCGACTCGTCCGCCACCAGCGTCGTCGAGCCCTTCAGGAGCACCGTCGCCCCGAAGCGCCCCGCCAGCTCCCGTACCGCCGCGAGGCGCTCCGCCTCCACCGACTCCCGCGAGACACCCAGCAGCGCCGCCGCCTCGCCCGCGTGCGGGGTGAGCAGGGTCGGTGCCGTGCGCACCCGTACCGCCGTCGCGTCGAGGCCCGCGAGCCCGTCCGCGTCCACCAGGACCGGTACGTCCGAGGCGAGGACCTCCGCGACCCCGGAACGCTCGTCACCGAGGCCCGGCCCGACCACCCACGCCTGGACCCGCCCCGCCTTCGCGGGCGACCCCGCCACCACCAGCGCCTCCGGGTGGCGCGCGATGACCGCGTCCCCGGCCGGCCCCACGTACCGCACCGCCCCCGCACCGCCCCGCAGCGCGCCGGTCACCGCGAGCACCGCCGCGCCCGGGTAGCGCGCGGAGCCGGCCACGACGCCGACCACACCGCGCCGGTACTTGTCGCTCTCCGCGCCCGGCACGGGCAACAGCCGTGCCACGTCCTCGTGTTGCAGCGCCTCGAAGTCCGGCACCGACGGCAGCGTCTCCCCGAGCCCGATGTCCACGAGCCGCAGCGCCCCCGCGTACTCGCGTGCCGGGTCGATGAGCAGCCCCGGCTTGTACGCCCCGAAGGTCACCGTCGCGTCCGCCCGCAGCGCCTCCCCCGCGACCCGCCCCGTGTCGGCGTCCACCCCGCTCGGCAGGTCGACGGCGACCACGACCGCGTCCGAGCCGCGCGCGGCCCGCGCGACCGGGACCGCGTCCGGACGCAAGCCCCCCTGCCCGCCGATCCCGGTGATCCCGTCGACGACCAGATCGGCCACGGCGAGCGCCTCGAAGGGGTCCTCCGCCACCCGCCCCCCGGCGGCGAGCAGCGCGGCGAGCCCGTGCTCGTGGGCCCGCGCGCCGAGCAGGACGGCCGTCACACCCGCCCCGCGCCGCGCGAGCCGGACGCCCGCGTAGAGGGCGTCGCCCCCGTTGTCCCCGCTGCCGACGAGCAGCACGACCCTGGCCCCGTACACATGGCCCCGGCCGAGCAGCGACAGGCACGCGGCGGCGAGCCCGGCCGCCGCCCGTTGCATGAGCGCGCCCTCGGGCAGCGCTGCCATCAGCTCGGCCTCGGCGGCCCGTACGGTCTCCACGCGGTAAGCGGTACGCATGCCCGCAGTCTGCCCCACCCGCCAAGCCCCGTCCCGGAAGCGAGGGTTGACGCCCCTTCACCGATCAACTTAGGTTTGCCTTACCTAACCAGGCATCACACCTCGCTCAGGGAAGGCCTCCTCCGCCATGCGCACCATCAGCCGCACCGCGCTCACCCTCGCCTCCGCCGCCGCGCTCACCCTCGGCCTCGCCTCCACCGCCTCCGCCGCGACCGCAGGCCGGACCGTCACCGACGGCTCCCGCACCTACAACCTCTCCCTCACCGCACCCGCCACCGCCCCCGCGGCCGGCGCCAACGTCACCGTCAGCGGCTCCGGTTACAACCCCGACCAGGGCGTCTACGTCGGCCTCTGCGCGATACCCGCGGGGGTGAACCCGGCCGATCCGGCCACCTGGAACAGCAAGCCCACACCCTGCCTCGGCGGCCAGGACCAGTCGGGTACGACCGGCGCCTCGCACTGGGTGAACAGCGACTGGTACTGGCTCTCGCCCTCCAGCTCCTCCCCGTACACGGAATCGGCCGGCCTCGGCTCGTTCAGCGTCCAGATCCACGTCAAGGCGAAGATCTCCGACACCGTCACCTGCGGCCAGTCCGGCGTGAACTGCGCGATCGTCACCCGCGCGGACCACTACGACAGCGCGGACCGGAAGTACGACGTGTACGTCCCGGTGACCTTCCAGTGAGACGCGCCCTGACCCTGGCCGCCGCCGTCGCCGTCGCCCTCACGGGCACGGCGGTGGCGGCGCCCGCCCCGTCGACCACCACCGCCCCCGCGACGCACGAGAACGTACGCACCGTCCGCCCGCCCCTCGGCGACGCCCTCGACGCCGAGGTCGACCCGGCCGCCGACCGCCTCTACGTGAGCAGCAGCGACGGCACGGCCCACCGCCTCAGCACGTACGACACGGCCACCGGCACCCTCGTCGGCGAGCCCGTCGCCCTCCCCGCCCCGGCCACGGTGCTCGCCCTCGCCGGCTCCGGCCGGCTGTACCTGGGCCTGTCCACCCGGATCGCCGCGTACGACCCGCCGAGCCGCACACTCACGGACGACGTCGTCCCGGTCACGGGCAGCGTCTCCCTGCTCGCGGCGGACCCGGGGCAGCGACGCCTCTACGTCGGCAACCAGGCCGCCAAGTCGGTGACGGTGTACGACACCGGAACGGCCCGGGCGGTCGCCGACCCCGTGGTCCTGCCGTTCCACCCCGCGGGCCTGGCCGTCGACACCGTCCACCACACCGGGTACGCGACGTACGTGGGCGGCGCGATGGAGAACGGCTCCGTCGTCTACAAGAACGTCCTCAACGCCGTCGACGGGACGACCGGCCGCCTCACGGGCACGGTGAGCCTCGGCTCGACGGCGCTCGGCAGCATGGGCGTGGCGGTCGACCCGACCACCCGCACGGGTTACGTCGCGAACCTGGCGGCCGGCACGGTCTCTGCCGTCGACCTGACGGCTCAGAAGGTGACCGGCACGATCCCGGTCGAGGGCAACCCGAAGGCCCTCGCGTACGACCCGGGCACCAAGACCCTGTACGCGGCCCAGACCGGCGCCTCCGCGGTGGCGGTCGTGGACCCGGAGCGGGCGGCGGTGACGGAGACGATCACGACGGGGGAACGCCCGTCGGCCGTGGCCCTCGACACGGAGGCCCACACCCTCTACACGGTGGCGGGAGGCTCGGTCACCCAGACCCAACGCCGCACACCGGAACCGGAGCCTGAGCCGACGCCGACGCCGACGACCCCGACTCCCACACCGACGGCGCCCACGCCCACCACCGACCCGAGCCCGGCCCCCACAGAGCCGAGAGAGCCCACAGAGCCCACGGATTCGACGACGCCCGTACCGCCGTCCACACCAGCACCACCCGAAACCGGCACCGTAGGCGGCGGTGACGGCACCAACAGCCTCGCCGCCACCGGCAGCACCGCCCTCCCCACCGCCCTCGCCGCCACCGCTCTCGCCGTCCTCGGCGGAGCCACCGTCCTGCTCACCCGCCACCGCACCCGACGGAACCCCAAGCGGCCCTAAGGCAGGCGGCCACGAACGCGCGCGCCCACTCCCGTGGCCCCGGTCCGCGCGCGAACCCGGGGGCCCTGCCCGGCCGATAGGCGACCAGGCAGGGCCCCCGGACCCACGCCCGCACCCCGCCCCGGCGCTCACCCCTCCGCGATCACCACCGCCGACGCGACGCCCGCGTCATGGCTGAGCGAGACGTGCCAGTGGCGGACGCCCAGCTCCGCCGCGCGGGCCGCCACCGTGCCCCGGACGCGCAGCCGGGGCTGGCCGCTGGACTCCACGTAGACCTCCGCGTCCGTCCAGTGCAGGCCCGCCGGCGCGCCGAGGGCCTTGGCCACGGCCTCCTTGGCGGCGAAGCGGACCGCGAGGGACGCCGTTCCGCGCCGCTCGCCGCTCGGCAGCATCAGCTCGCGCTCGACGAAGAGACGGCGCAGCAGCCCCGGCGTCCGTTCGATCGACGCCGCGAAGCGGTCGATCTCCGCCACGTCGATCCCCACCCCGATGATCATTCGCTCACTCCACGGTCACAGATTTCGCCAGGTTCCGCGGCTGGTCCACCTCGTTGCCCCGCGCGGTCGCGAGTTCGCAGGCGAAGACCTGCAGCGGCACGGTGGAGACCAGCGGCTGAAGCAGCGTAGGCGTTGCCGGGATGCGGATCAGATGGTCGGCGTACGGGACGACGGTCTCGTCGCCCTCCTCCGCGATCACGATGGTCCGCGCTCCGCGCGCCCGGATCTCCTGGATGTTGGAGACGATCTTGTCGTGCAGGACGGACCGCCCGCGCGGCGACGGCACGACCACCACCACCGGCAGGTCCTGCTCGATGAGCGCGATCGGCCCGTGCTTCAGCTCGCCCGCCGCGAAGCCCTCGGCGTGCATGTACGCGAGTTCCTTCAGCTTCAGCGCGCCTTCGAGGGCCACGGGGTAGCCGACGTGCCGGCCGAGGAAGAGCACGGTGTCCTTGTGGGCGAGGGAGCGGGCGAGGGCGCGCACCGGCTCCATGGTCTCCAGGACGCGCTCGACCTCGTCGGCGATCCGGGCGAGTTCGCGGATGACGGCGTGGATCTCGTCGCCCCACTTGGTCCCGCGCACCTGCCCCAGGTACAGCGCGAGCAGGTAGCAGGCCACGAGCTGCGTCAGAAACGCCTTCGTCGACGCGACGGCGACCTCGGGGCCCGCGTGCGTGTAGAGCACGGCGTCGGACTCGCGCGGGATGGTCGACCCGTTGGTGTTGCAGACGGCCAGCACCTTGGCGCCCTGTTCGCGCGCGTGGCGCAGCGCCATCAGCGTGTCCATGGTCTCGCCGGACTGGGAGATCGCGATGACGAGGGTCCGCTGGCCGAGGATCGGGTCGCGGTAGCGGAACTCGCTGGCCAGCTCCACCTCGCAGGGGATCCTGGTCCAGTGCTCGATGGCGTACTTCGCGATCATCCCGGCGTGGAAGGCCGTGCCGCACGCGATGATCACGATCTTGTCGGCCTCGCGAAGCACCGCGTCGGGGATGCGGACCTCGTCGAGCCGGAGCCGGCCCTCCCCGTCGATGCGGCCGAGCAGCGTGTCGGCGACGGCCTTCGGCTGCTCGGCGATCTCCTTGAGCATGAAGTAGTCGTAGCCGCCCTTCTCGGCGGCCGAGGCGTCCCAGTCGACGTGGTACGCCCGTACCTCGGCGGGGGTGCCGGCGAAGTCGGTGACCTCGACGCCCTCCCGGGTCAGCTTCACGACCTGGTCCTGGCCCAGCTCGATGGCCGCGCGGGTGTGCGCGATGAACGCGGCCACGTCCGAGGCGAGGAAGAACTCGCCCTCGCCGACGCCCACGACCAGGGGCGAGTTCCGCCGGGCCCCGACGACGACGTCCGGCTCGTCCGCGTGCACGGCGACCAGGGTGAACGCCCCGTCGAGCCGCCGGCACACCAGCCGCATCGCCTCCGCGAGGTCCCCGCAGGAGGAGAACTCCTCGGCGAGCAGATGGGCGACGACCTCGGTGTCCGTCTCGGACGCGAGATCGTGCCCCCGCTCCTCCAGCTCCGCGCGCAGCGCGGCGAAGTTCTCGATGATCCCGTTGTGGACGACGGCCACCCGCCCCGCGTTGTCGAGATGCGGGTGCGCGTTGGTGTCGGTCGGCCCGCCGTGGGTGGCCCAGCGGGTGTGTCCGATGCCGGTGGAGCCGCTCGACAGCGGCCGGTCCACCAGTTCCTTCTCCAGGTTGACGAGCTTGCCCGCCTTCTTGGCCGCGGCGAGACCTCCGTCGGAGAGCACCGCGACGCCGGCCGAGTCGTAGCCCCGGTACTCGAGCCGCTTGAGGCCCGCGATCACCACATCAAGCGCCGACTGCCCGCCGACGTATCCCACGATTCCGCACATGACGGCAGCCTACGACCGAAAAGGTGCGGACGTCCCGACTCAGCCGAGCTTGGCCGCCTGCGCGTCGATGACGGCCTTGGGGAGCGCCTTGACCTGACCGCCGAGGCTGATGGTGGAGAGGGACGCCAGCGTGTTGCCCTTGCGGAAGACGACGAGCTTGGTGACGAACGGCTTGCCCTCCATGTCGACGGTGACGGTCCAGGCCTGCGCCTCCTCACCGGCGGCCACGGCCTCCGGGGCGACCTTGGTGACCTTGGTCTTCTCGCCACTCGCGTTGACCGTGAACCCGGCGGCGCACTCGGTCCCGGCGGTCTTGAGGGAGGCGAAGGCCTGCTGGGCACCCTGACCACCGTACGAACCGAGGGTCACGGAGGTCACCGGGGCGGCGAGCGCGCCCATGATGTCCTCCGGCGAAGCCGAGGTGTCCTTGCGCGCCTCGATCGTCTTGCGGTGGACGCTGGCGCCCGGGTCCCCGGGAGCGACGGACGACACGGCCTCGGCGAGCGGCTCACAGGCCGCCTTGTCGGCGCCGACGTCCCCGGTGTTCAGCACCTCGGCCGGCTTGGCCTTCTGCACCTGGTGGCCCTTGAGGTCGGCCTGCTCGACGATGAGCTTCTCCAACTCGGCGGCGGAGAGCGCCTTCACGTCGGGAGCCGCGTCGGCGGACGCGGAGGCGTCGTTGTCGCCCTTCAGCTTGCCGTCGTTCGTGTCCCCGCCGCAGGCGGTGAGCAGCAGCCCGAGCGAGGCGGCGGTGACGGTGGCGGCGGCGATCCTGATGGACGTACGCATACGAATGTAACCTTCTGTCCCTTTGTGCCGCCCCGGGCGGCGTCCCCCCGCGTGAAGTCCACAGCCCACGCGGCCATGTGCATGCTCACGGTAGAGCAAGGGTCCGACAACAGGATTTCCGCGTGACCGAGCCCACGGCCCACAACCACCCCGCAGCACCGACAATGGCGGGGTGATCACTTCGCCGCCACGAAGCCAGCGCCGGCCTCCCGAGGCCACGCCCTATGTCGACCTCACCCGGGACGAGTGGAGCGCGCTGCGGGACAAGACGCCGCTGCCGCTCTCCGCCGAGGAGGTCGAGCGGCTGCGGGGACTCGGTGACGTCATCGACCTCGACGAGGTCAGGGACATCTATCTGCCGCTGTCCCGGCTGCTCAATCTGTACGTCCAGGCGACCAGCGGGCTGCGCGGCGCGCTCAACACCTTCCTCGGGGAGAAGGCGGAGCAGCGCGGGACGCCCTTCGTCATAGGGGTCGCCGGCTCCGTCGCCGTCGGCAAGTCCACCGTGGCCCGTCTCCTCCAGGCGCTCCTCGCCCGCTGGCCGGAGCACCCGCGCGTGGAGCTGGTCACCACCGACGGCTTCCTCTATCCGATGCAGGAGCTGAAGGCGCGCGGCCTGATGTCCCGCAAGGGTTTCCCCGAGTCGTACGACCGCAGGGCCCTGACCCGGTTCGTCGCCGACATCAAGGCCGGCAAGGACGAGGTCACCGCCCCGGTCTACTCCCACCTCATCTACGACATCGTGCCGGGCGAGCGGCTCGTGGTCCGCCGCCCCGACATCCTGATCGTGGAGGGGCTCAACGTCCTCCAGCCGGCCCTGCCCGGCAAGGACGGCCGCACGCGGGTGGGTCTCGCCGACTACTTCGACTTCTCGGTGTACGTGGACGCCCGGCCCGAGGACATCGAGGCCTGGTACCTCAACCGGTTCCGCCGGCTGCGCGAGACCGCGTTCCAGAACCCGTTCTCGTACTTCCAGAAGTACACCCAGGTCTCCGAGGAGGAGGCGCTGGACTACGCCCGCACGATGTGGCGGACCATCAACAAGGTCAACCTGCTGGAGAATGTGGCGCCGACGCGCGGCCGGGCGACCCTCGTCGTCCGCAAGGGCCCGGACCACAAGGTGCAGCGGCTGTCCCTGCGCAAACTCTGAGTCCCGTCACCGAACCCCGTTAAGGTGCGGCCATGCTGCACTTGCGGATCATCACCCCGACCGTCCGCACGGACGCCGTGCTCGACCTCATCGACACCACCGTGGGCACGACGCATCTGGCGGTGCTCAAGGGCGTCGCCCGCGAGCCCGAGGGGGACATCGTCCTGGTCGACGTGGCCCGCGAGGCAGGCGACGAACTCCTGCAGGGGCTACGGCACTTGGACATCGACAAGGTCGGTTCGATCGCCGTCGAGAACGTGGACCTGTCTCTCTCCTACCGCGCGGAGAAGGCGGAGGAGGAGGCGCCCGGCGAGGCGGCTGACGCGGTGATCTGGGAGCAGATCACGGAGACCACGCAGGAGGAGTCCACCCTCACGATCGCCTACGCGGCCCTGATGATCGTGGCGACGATGATCGCGGCCTGCGGCGTCGTCCTGGACAACGCGATCCTGATCGTGGGCGCCATGGCGGTCGGCCCGGAGTTCGGCCCGCTCGCCGGGATCAGCACCAACCTGGTGCGGCGCGACGGCAGGGGCGTCCTCCGCTCATCGATCGCGCTGGTGGTCGGCTTCGCCGCGGCCATCGTGGCGACGACCCTCTTCAGCCTGGTGATGGACGCCATGGGCCAGTTCGACCGGAGCATGCTCGAAGCGGACCGCCCCAACACCGGATTCATCTTCCAGCCCGACCCGTTCTCGTTCATCGTGGCACTTCTCGCGGGCGTGGCCGGCGTGGTCTCGATGACGTCGTCGAAGGCGGGCGTCCTGGTCGGCGTGGCGATCTCGGTGACGACCGTCCCGGCCGCGGCGAACGCGGCCGTGGCCCTCAGCTACGGCGATCTCGGCCAGATGTGGGGCTCCGCCGAGCAGTTGCTGCTCAACCTGACCGGCATCATCATCGCCGGCGTCCTGACCCTCATCGCCTGGAAACTGCTGTGGCGCACCCAGCAGGGACGGATGACCCGCCCGCCGGGTGCGCCACGCAAGCACTGAACGCGCTTATCCCAGCGCGGACTTCACCGCGTCGGCGAGCCGGCCGGCCACGGCCCGCGCCTGCTCGATGTCGGCGGCCTCGACCATGACCCGGACCAGCGGCTCGGTGCCCGAGGGGCGGAGCAGGACGCGGCCGGTCGAGCCCAGCTCGCGCTCGGCGTCGCCGACGGCGGTCGCCAGCTCGGCGGAGGTCTTCACCCGGGACTTGTCGACGTCGGGCACGTTGATGAGGACCTGCGGGAGCCGCTCCATCACGGCGGCCAGCTCCGCGAGGGACTTGCCGGTGGCCGCGACCCGCGCCGCCAGCATCAGACCGGTCAGGGTGCCGTCGCCGGTGGTGGCGTGGTCGAGGACGATGACGTGCCCGGACTGCTCGCCGCCGAGCGCGTAGCCGTGCTCCTTCATCGACTCCAGGACGTACCGGTCGCCGACCGCCGTCTGCACCAGCTGGAGCCCCTCGCGCTCCATGGCGAGCTTGAAGCCCAGGTTGGACATCACGGTCGCGACGACGGTGTCGCCGCGCAGCGTCCCCGCCTCGCGCATGGCGAGCGCCAGGACGGCGAGGATCTGGTCGCCGTCGATCTCCTCGCCGGACGCGTCCACGGCGAGGCAGCGGTCGGCGTCGCCGTCGTGCGCGATGCCGAAGTGGGCGCCGTGCTCGACGACGGCGGCCTTCAGCAGGCCGAGGTGGGTGGAGCCGCAGCCGTCGTTGATGTTGAGGCCGTCGGGGTCCGCGCCGATCGTGACGACCTGGGCACCGGCCCGGGCGAACGCCTCGGGCGACACGCGCGCGGCCGCGCCGTGCGCCTCGTCGAGGACGACCTTGAGCCCGTCGAGCCGGTTCGGCAGGACGGCGATGAGGTGGGCGACGTACTTGTCGAAGCCCTCGTCGTAGTCACGGACCCGGCCGACGCCGGCGCCGGTCGGCCGCTGCCACGGGGCGCCGGTGCGGTGCTCCTCGTAGACGGACTCGATCCGGTCCTCCAGCTCGTCGGCGAGCTTGTGGCCGCCGCGCGCGAAGAACTTGATGCCGTTGTCGGGCATCGCGTTGTGGCTCGCGGAGAGCATCACACCGAGGTCCGCGCCGAGCGCTCCGGTGAGGTACGCCACCGCCGGGGTGGGCAGGACGCCGACGCGCAGGACGTCGACGCCCGCGCTCGCGAGGCCCGCCACGACGGCGGCCTCCAGGAACTCTCCCGACGCACGGGGGTCACGCCCGACCACCGCGGTCGGCCGATGGCCCTCGAAGGTCCCCGCCTCGGCGAGCACGTGCGCCGCCGCGACCGACAGGCCGAGCGCGAGCTCCGCCGTCAGATCCGCGTTCGCCACACCGCGTACACCGTCCGTGCCGAAGAGTCGTCCCACAGCTGTCCTCCGAAACTGCTCCGAAAAAGTGCGAACCCCTGAACGCCTGATGCCCGTTTTCGCGCCGAAGCTGACCGAAAGGCCTCAAGGGGAGGAAAAGACGTACGCCCCGGCAGCACGGGCAGTGCCGCCGGGGCGTACGTGCAAAGCAGACCGAGCAGGCGATTAACGCTTGCTGTACTGCGGGGCCTTACGGGCCTTCTTGAGACCGGCCTTCTTGCGCTCGACCGCACGGTCGTCGCGGGAGAGGAAGCCGGCCTTCTTCAGCGCCGGGCGGTTGTTCTCGACATCCGCCTCGTTCAGCGCACGGGCCACGCCGAGGCGCAGGGCGCCGGCCTGGCCGGAGACGCCGCCACCCGAGATGCGGGCGATGACGTCGTAGCGGTTGTCGAGCTCGAGCACCTTGAAGGGCTCGTTGACTTCCTGCTGGTGCACCTTGTTGGGGAAGTAGTCCTCAAGGGTGCGACCGTTGATCTTCCACTTGCCGGTGCCCGGGACGATCCGGACGCGGGCGATGGCGTTCTTGCGACGGCCCAGGCCGGCGGCCGGCTGCGGGTCGCCGAAGCGCGACGCCATGGACTCCGAGGTGTACTCGCCCTCGACGGGGACCTCGGACTCGAAGGTGGTGACCTCGGCGTAGGTCTCCTCGCCCTCGATGGGGTTCTCAACAGTGGTCTCGGCCACGATGCTCCTCAGATTTCTTTCGTTCTTAGGGGGATGTGGCCGGAACTACTGCGCGACCTGGGTGATCTCGAACGGGACCGGCTGCTGGGCAGCGTGCGGGTGGTTCTCGCCCGCGTAGACCTTCAGCTTCGAGATCATCTGACGGCCCAGGGTGTTCTTGGGGATCATGCCCTTGATGGCCTTCTCGACGGCCTTCTCGGGGTTCTTGTCCAGCAGCTCGTCGTAACGGACGGAGCGCAGACCACCCGGGAAGCCGGAGTGGCGGTAGGCGAGCTTCTGCTCACGCTTGTTGCCGGACAGGTGCACCTTGTCGGCGTTGATGATGATGACGAAGTCGCCCATGTCCATGTGGGGGGCGTAGACCGGCTTGTGCTTACCCCGGAGGAGGTTCGCAGCCGTCGTCGCCAGACGACCGAGGACAACGTCCTGGGCGTCGATGATGTGCCACTGGCGAGTGACATCGCCGGGCTTGGGGCTGTACGTACGCACTTCGTAGCCTTCGCTTCTTCAGTGGATGGAGTCCAGACACACCTGAAGCGATCATGCAGCTGGGGCCTGCACTGCCGGGAACACCGCCCGTATGCGAGCCACTGGTAACTGCTCCAGGGAACTTGCGTAAGGGTCCTTCGTCGAGACGACGAAACCCATACACATAACAAACCGCAACAGTACCCGCGCCACCCCCGACGGGTCAAAACGCCGCGGGACGCCAGGTCAGCGCGCCCGCTCGACCCGCCGCTCGTCCCACACCGGCTCGCTCGTCTCCCGCACGACCCCGTCCGAACCGAAGACGAGATACCGGTCGAAGGTCTTCGCGAACCACCGGTCGTGCGTGACGGCAAGGACCGTCCCGTCGTACGACTCCAGACCGTCCTGCAGCGCCTCCGCCGACTCCAGGTCCAGGTTGTCCGTCGGCTCGTCCAGCAGCAGCGCCGTCGTGCCGGACAGCTCCAGGAGCAGGATCTGGAAACGGGCCTGCTGGCCGCCCGACAGCTTCTCGAAGGGCTGGTCCCCCTGCCCCTCCAGCTCGTACCGCCGCAGCACCGACATCGCCCCGCCCCGGTCCTTGGCGTGCTCCGACCAGAGGATGTCCACCAGGGACCGCCCCTGCAGCTCCGGGTGCGCGTGGGTCTGCGCGAAGTGACCCGCCACGACCCGCGCGCCCAGCTTCCACTCGCCGGTGTGCGCCACCGACGGGTCCCCGGCGAGCAGCCGCAGGAAGTGCGACTTGCCCGAGCCGTTCGAACCGAGGACGGCGACCCGCTCCCCGTAGTAGATCTCCAGCGAGAACGGCTTCATCAGACCGGTCAGCTCAAGGTTCTCGCAGGTCGCGGCCCGTACGCCGGTACGGCCGCCACGCAGCCGCATCCGGATGTCCTGCTCGCGCGGCGGCTCGGGCGGCGGGCCGGCCTCCTCGAACTTCCTCAGCCGGGTCTGCGCCGCCGCGTACCGGGACGCCATGTCGTGGGAGACCGCCGCCGCCTGCCGCAGGTTGAGCACCAGCTTCTTCAGCTGCGCGTGCTTCTCCTCCCAGCGCCGCATCAGCTCCTCGAAGCGGGCGAACCGCTCCCGCCGCGCCTCGTGGAAGGTCCCGAAGCCGGCGCCGTGCACCCAGACGTCCGACCCGGCCGGGCCCGGCTCCACCGCGATGATCTTCTGCGCGGCGCGGGCGAGCAGCTCGCGGTCGTGCGAGATGAAGAGCACGGTCTTACGGGTCTCCCGCAGCCGCTCCTCCAGCCACCGCTTGCCAGGCACGTCGAGGTAGTTGTCCGGCTCGTCCAGGAGCAGCACCTCGTCCGTGCCGCGCAGCAGCGACTCCAGGACCAGGCGCTTCTGCTCGCCGCCGCTGAGCGTGCGGACCTCACGGAACTGCGCCTTGTCGTACGGCATGCCGAGGGCGGCCATCGTGCACATGTCCCAGACGGTCTCGGCCTCGTACCCCTGGACCTCGGCCCAGTCGCTGAGCGCCTGCGCGTACGCCATCTGCGCGGCCTCGTCGTCGACCGTCATGATCAGGTGCTCGGCCGCGTCGACGGCCTTCGCGGCCTCCCGGATACGCGGCTGGGCGACCGAGACCAGCAGGTCACGGACCGTACGGTCGTCCCGCACCGAGCCCACGAACTGCGGCATCACGCCGAGTCCGCCGCTCACGGTGACCGAGCCGCCGTGCGGCTGGAGCTCTCCGGCGATCATCCGGAGCAGGGTGGTCTTCCCGGCGCCGTTGGCCCCGACCAGGGCGACGACGGCGCCCTCCCCGACCCTGAAGGAGGCGTCCGCGAGCAGGACCCTCCCGTCGGGAAGGTAGTACTCCAGATGCGCGGCCTCGACGTGTCCCATGCGGGCCATTGTCACCGCCCGCATGGCTCGGCCCCAACCGGTTTAGGATGCGCGGCATGAGCTTTGGGGGACCGCAGTGGCCGCAGGAGCCGCAGCAGCCGGGTCAGCAGCCGTACGGACAGCAGCCGGCACAGCAGCAGTACGGCCAGGGATACGGCCGGCAGCAGCCTGGAAACCAGTACGGGCAGCAGGCCGGCCCCTTCCCGGGGGCGACGGCCGACGGGACACCCGACTGGGGTGCCCTCGCGGACGCCTCCGCGGCGGGCCGGCGGCGTAAGCGCTGGCTCCTGATCGGCGGCGGCGCGCTCGCGGCCCTCGTCGTCGGCGCGATCGTCGCCACGGCGGTCGTGAAGAGCAACAAGACCGACGACACGGCGAAGAACGGCACGGTCACCCCCACCGGCTCCGCCGCCCCCAGCGACTCCCCCACGCCCGGCCCGACGTTCTCCTCCGTCGCCCCGCCGCCCCCGCCGAACCCCAAGGACTTCATCTCGGACGAGAAGAAGGACAAGGCCCCGCTCAGCGCCGAGGGGCTCTTCCCGGGCAAGAAGCTGACGATGAACGGCCGCGCCTACTCCAAGGGCGCCACGTCCTCGACGACCGACTGCGCGAGCGTCGGCGAGGCCGGCCTCGGCGCGGTCCTGAAGAAGAACGGCTGCGACCGGGTGATCCGCGCCACGTACGTGCAGGACGGGGTCGCCCTCACGGTCGGCGTGGCCGTGTTCCCGAACGAGGCGGCGGCACTGAAGGCGAAGAACCAGGCCACGGGCGGCATCGCCCCGCTGGCCGGGGCAGGCGTCAAGGACTTCTGCCGCGCGACGGTCTGTCTGCGCCGGGCGAACTCGATCGGCCGGTACGCGTACTTCACCCAGGCCGGCTTCCTCGACGGCAAGAAGGTCACCAAGTCCGACCAGGCCGTCTTCCGGGCCAGCGACGACCTGGGCACCTTCGCCTTCAACCAGATCTACGCCCGCGGCAAGTCCCAGGCCGCCGCCGCGGCCGGCGCCCCCGGCCAGTAGCGGGAGCGCGGCCGGACCGGGCGCGGGCTCAGCAGCAGCCGGCGCCCGGCAGGGTCCGCTTGTTCCTGGCCTCCAGGTTCCGGGCGGCCAGGAGCTCGTCGGCCGGGTAGCCGACCTCTTCGAGCGTCAGCCCGTGCGGCCGTACGACGTGCACGGCGGAGTCCCGCACACCCGCGGCGAGCACCTTCCCCGGCCAGTCCACCGGCCGGTGACCGTCGCCGACGAAGAGCAGCGCGCCGACGAGCGAGCGGACCATGTTGTGGCAGAAGGCGTCGGCCTTCACGGTCGCTTCGAGGATGCCCCCGGGCCGCCGCTCCCACCGCAGCTCCTGGAGCGTACGGATGGTGGTCGCGCCCTCGCGCTTCTTGCAGTACGCGGCGAAGTCGTGCTCGCCGACGAGCCGCTCGGCGGCGGCGTTCATGGCGTCCATGTCGAGCGCCCAGTCGTGCCACAGGACGTGCCCGCGCAGCAGCGGGTCGACCCCGCCGGGGTTGTCGGTCACGCGGTAGGCGTACCGCCGCCAGATCGCCGAGAACCGCGCGTTGAAGCCACTGGGGGCCTCGGTGAGCCGCCAGACCCGTACGTCGTGCGAGAGCCGCCCCGCGAGCCTGCGCAGCAGCTTCTCGCGGTGCTCGGCCCACAGCTCGACGGGCAGGTCGACGTGCGCGACCTGGCCGCGGGCGTGCACACCGGCGTCCGTACGCCCTGCGACGGTCAGCTCGTACGTCTCCTTGGAGCGGGTGACCGTCTTCAGGGCGTCCTCGATGTCGCCCTGCACGGTCCGCCGCCCGTTGGCCTGCTTGGCCCAGCCGGAGAAGTCCTTGCCGTCGTAGGAAAGGTCAAGCCGTACCCGTACGAACCCGGGCTGCACGAAGTCACTCACGCCGTAAATCCTCTCAAGCCTCTCAAGACACGGGAACGGGCCCGCACCCCTGAGGGTGCGGGCCCGCCCACGAGATCGTCAGAACGCTTACGCGTCCTTCGACTCCTCGGCCGGAGCCTCAGCGGCGTCCTCGACCTTGGTGTCCTCGACCTTGGCGGCCTCGTCGGCCTCCTTGACGGCGCGCTTGGCAGCGGCCTCGGCCTCGGCGACGGTCGCCTTCTTGGCGATCTCGCCCTCGACCAGCTCGATCACAGCCATCGGGGCGTTGTCGCCACGACGGTTGCCGATCTTGGTGATACGGGTGTAGCCACCCGGGCGCTCGGAGTAGCGCGGGGCGATCTCGGTGAAGAGCGTGTGGACGATGCCCTTGTCCGTGATCGTCTGCAGCACCAGGCGACGGTTGTGGATGTCGCCCTTCTTCGCCTTGGTGATCAGGCGCTCGGCGACCGGACGCAGGCGGCGAGCCTTGGCCTCGGTCGTGGTGATGCGGCCGTGCTCGAAGAGGGACTTCGCCAGGTTGGCGAGCAGCAGACGCTCGTGAGCGGCACTGCCACCGAGGCGGGCACCCTTGGCGGGACGCGGCATGGTGTTTCTCCTTGTGATCTGCACCGGCCGTATGAGGTACCGGTGTCAGTGTCCGAGCGGGCGGTTACCCGTCGGAGACCCGCGCCCGGTGAGGGGCGCGGGGAACTGCGCGACCAGCCACAGCCGGTCCGCAGCAGATATCAGTCCGCGCGTAGCGGTCAGTACTGCTCGGTCTCGACGAACCCGGCGTCCGCGTCGTCGTCGGCGCCGAAGGCGTCCGCCGCGGCGGTCGGGTCGAATCCGGGCGGGCTGTCCTTGAGGGCCAGGCCCATGCCGGCCAGCTTCGCCTTGACCTCGTCGATCGACTTCGCACCGAAGTTGCGGATGTCGAGCAGGTCGGCCTCGGAGCGCGCCACGAGCTCACCCACGGAGTGGATGCCCTCACGCTTGAGGCAGTTGTACGAACGAACGGTGAGCTCGAGCTCCTCGATCGGCAGCGCCAGGTCGGCGGCCAGGGCGGCGTCCGTCGGGGACGGACCCATGTCGATGCCCTCGGCGTCGATGTTGAGCTCGCGCGCCAGACCGAACAGCTCGACCAGCGTCTTACCGGCGGACGCCATGGCGTCGCGCGGCCGCATGGCCTGCTTGGTCTCGACGTCGACGATCAGCTTGTCGAAGTCGGTGCGCTGCTCGACACGGGTCGCCTCGACCTTGTACGTGACCTTGAGCACCGGCGAGTAGATGGAGTCGACCGGGATACGGCCGATCTCCTGGCCCACCTGCTTGTTCTGCACGGCGGAGACGTAGCCGCGACCGCGCTCGACGGTCAGCTCCATCTCCAGCTTGCCCTTGCCGTTGAGCGTGGCGAGCACCAGGTCGGGGTTGTGCACCTCGACACCGGCCGGCGGGGCGATGTCAGCAGCGGTGACCAGGCCGGGACCCTGCTTGCGCAGGTACATCACGACCGGCTCGTCGTGCTCCGAGGAGACGACCAGCTGCTTGATGTTCAGGATGAGGTCGGTGACGTCCTCCTTGACGCCCGGCACGGTGGTGAACTCGTGCAGGACACCGTCGATGCGGATGGACGTGACAGCCGCACCCGGGATCGAGGAGAGGAGCGTACGACGGAGGCTGTTGCCGAGCGTGTAGCCGAAGCCCGGCTCCAGGGGCTCGATGACGAACCGCGAGCGGAATTCGTCGACGACCTCTTCGGTCAGCGAGGGACGCTGAGCGATCAGCATGGTGTGTGTTCCTTCAGTCGTGGACGCCCACTATTTGACGCCCGACGGGCCACCGGGCAGAGCCCGATGGTGTTACTGCTCGTACTGCAAGGGTACGGGCGGCACCCCTCCAAAGAGGCGTACCGCCCAACCCTCAAACCAACCGTTGCCGGTCGTGCGTCAGACGCGACGACGCTTCGGCGGACGGCAGCCGTTGTGCGGCGTGGGGGTGACGTCCTGGATCGAGCCGACCTCGAGGCCGGTGGCCTGGAGGGAACGGATCGCGGTCTCACGGCCGGAGCCGGGACCCTTGACGAAGACGTCGACCTTGCGCATGCCGTGCTCCTGCGCGCGGCGAGCGGCCGACTCGGCGGCCATCTGCGCGGCGAACGGGGTGGACTTGCGCGAGCCCTTGAAGCCGACGTGGCCGGCGGAGGCCCAGGAGATCACGTTGCCCGAGGGGTCCGTGATCGAGACGATCGTGTTGTTGAACGTGCTCTTGATGTGCGCGTGGCCGTGAGCGACGTTCTTCTTTTCCTTGCGGCGCACCTTCTTGGCAGCGCCCTGACGACCCTTGGGGGGCATCTATTACTCCTACGGGAGGTGGTCGGTCCTACAGCGAAGACCGCTTGGTCAAGCGTCCGCTGAGGACTACTTCTTGCCCGGCTTCTTCTTACCGGCGATGGCGCGACGCGGGCCCTTGCGGGTACGGGCGTTCGTGCTGGTGCGCTGTCCGTGCACGGGCAGGCCACGACGGTGGCGGATGCCCTGGTAGCACTGGATCTCGATCTTGCGGCGGATGTCGCCCTGGATCTCGCGGCGGAGGTCACCCTCGGTCTGGAGGTTGGCGTCCACGTACTCGCGGATCTTGACGAGGTCCTCTTCGGCCAGGTCACGAACGCGGGTGTTCGGGTCGACGCCGGTCGAGGCGAGGATCTCCTTGGACCGGGTACGCCCGATGCCGAAGACGTAGGTGAGTGCGATCTCCACGCGCTTTTCGCGCGGGATGTCAACACCGGAAACGCGTGCCATTCAATGGCTCCTGTGTGTTCGGGGGTCTTCCGCAGAGCCGCTCCCCATTCGCCGTATGAGGTACGAATCGGGTCTCCGGCCCCCGCCGGAGGTGCCGCCGACCCTTGCGGGCTGGGCGGGCTCTGCGTATGTACGAATTGCTTGCGTCGCGCGAAGAACTGCGGGGTGCAGGTCGGTCGGCGTGCGTCAGCCCTGGCGCTGCTTGTGGCGCAGGTTGTCGCAGATGACCATGACCCGGCCGTGACGGCGGATCACCTTGCACTTGTCGCAGATCTTCTTGACGCTCGGCTTGACCTTCATGGGATGTGAGGTTCTCCGGGTCAGTGCCACCACCCGCGGCGATGCCGGGGTGCGGGCAAGATCTACTTGTACCGGTAGACGATCCGGCCACGCGTCAGGTCGTAGGGAGAGAGCTCCACCACGACCCGGTCGTCCGGAAGGATTCGGATGTAGTGCATCCGCATCTTGCCGGAGATGTGCGCGAGGACCTTGTGACCGTTCTGGAGTTCCACCTTGAACATGGCGTTCGGGAGGGACTCGATCACGGTGCCCTCGATTTCGATGGCACCTTGCTTCTTGGCCACGCTTCGCCTTTCGAATCGGCTACCTTGATCGACTCCCGCTCCGTGTGCGGACACACGGGTACACGAGAGCCGACGCATCAGTCTACGTCAGGCCCCTGGAAAAGACGAATCCGGAAAGTTTGCCCACCCGGAAAGATCCTTACGCAAGGAGCCACGCCGCACTACGAAGCCCTTACGCGAGCGGATCCGGCGCCGCGACGACGCCCAGCTCGGCCAGCTTCGCCTTGCCGCCGACCCATTCCTCGACGCAGCCCTCGCGGGCTCGGCGCCCTGGGGGCGCCTCACAAGCTTCGGGCGGCTGCGCCGGCCTCCGACCGGCGGAGCCGGGGCGAGGGACAGTGCGATCCGCGCGCCTCGCCTACGCCAACGGATCCGGCGCCGCGACGACGCCCAGCTCGGCCAGCTTCGCCTTGCCGCCGTCCGGGGAGGTCAGGACCAGGGGGCCCTCCTCCGTCAGGGCCACCGAGTGCTCCCAGTGGGAGGACCAGGTGCCGTCCGTGGAGACGACCGTCCAGTCGTCCGCCAGGACCTCCGTGTGCGGGGTGCCGAGCGCGACCATCGGCTCGATCGCCAGGCAGAAGCCGGGGACCAGCTTCGGGCCCTTGCCGCGCTTGCGGGTGACGTAGTTCAGCAGGTGGGGGTCCATATGCATCTCGGTGCCGATGCCGTGGCCGCCGTACTCCTCGACGATGCCGTACTTGCCGCCGCCGGGCTTCGGCTGGCGGCGGATGTACGTCTCGATCGCCCGGGAGATGTCCACCAGGCGGTTGCCGGCCTTCATCGCGGCGATGCCGGCCCACATCGACTCCTCGGTCACCCGGGAGAGCTCGACCAGCTCCGGGGAGTGACCGGTGCCGACGAAGGCGGTGTACGCGGCGTCGCCGTGCCAGCCGTCGATGATCGCGCCGGCGTCGACGGAGATGATGTCGCCGTCCTTCAGGACGGTCTTCTCGTCCGGGATGCCGTGGACGACGACCTCGTTCACCGAGGTGCAGATCGTGGCGGGGAAGCCGCCGTAGCCGAGGAAGTTCGACTTCGCGCCGTGGTCCGCGATGACCTTGCGGGCGACCTCGTCCAGGTCCTTCGTCGTCGCGCCCGGAACGGCCGCCTCGCGCGTGGCCGCGTGGATGGCTGCGACGACCAGCCCCGCCTCGCGCATCTTCGCGATCTGCTCAGGGGTCTTGATCTGCACCATCGTGACGGGGGCCTTTCCTTGCGAGTACACGGACAGAACAACGATACGGCCGCGGCGCCCCCCAGGGGCACCGCGGCCGTGTCGTACGAACCAGGGTTACTTCTTGAGCGCGGCCATCGCCTTCGCGGTGACCTCGTCCACCTTGCCGAGCGCCGAGATCGTCACGACCAGGTTCTGCGCCCGGTAGTAGTCGATGATCGGCTCGGTCTGCGTGTGGTAGACCTCCAGGCGCCGGCGGACGGTCTCCTCGGAGTCGTCGTCGCGCTGGAAGAGCTCGCCGCCGCAGACGTCACAGACACCCTCGGTCTTCGGAGCGTTGTACGTCAGGTGGAACACGTGCGCGCTGTCGTTGCGGCAGATGCGGCGACCCGCGATCCGCTTCACGACCTCGTCCTCGGGGACCTCCAGGTCCAGGACCGCGTCCAGCTGCATGTCCTCGGCCTTCAGGACCACGTCCAGCGCCTCGGCCTGGGCCACGTTGCGCGGGAAGCCGTCGAGCAGGAAACCGTTGACGGCGTCCGGCTGCTCCATGCGGTCCTTGGCCATCCCGATGGTCACCTCGTCGGGCACGAGGTCGCCGGCGTCCATGAACGCCTTGGCCTTCATGCCCAGCTCCGTGCCCTGCGAGATGTTGGCACGGAACAGGTCACCCGTGGAGATGTGCGGAATGTCCAGGTTCTTGGCAAGGAACGCGGCCTGCGTACCCTTCCCGGCCCCGGGCGGTCCGACGAGGACGATTCGCATCAGCGGAGGAACCCTTCGTAATTGCGCTGCTGGAGCTGGCTCTCGATCTGCTTCACGGTCTCCAGCCCCACACCCACGATGATGAGGATGCTCGTCCCACCGAAGGGGAAGTTGGCATTGGCACCGCCGAAGCCCGCCAACGCCATCGTCGGCACAAGAGCGATCAGACCCAGATACAGCGAGCCCGGCCAAGTGATCCTGTTGAGCACGTAGCTCAGGTACTCGGCAGTAGGTCGACCAGCCCGGATACCCGGGATGAAGCCACCATACTTCTTCATGTTGTCCGCGACTTCCTCGGGGTTGAACGAGATCGCCACATAGAAGAAGGCGAAGAACACGATCAGGAGGAAGTACGTAGCGATGTAGTAGGGGTGGTCACCCTTGACGAAGTGGGCTTCGATCCAGGTCTTCCACCCTGCGGTGGAGCTCGAGAACTGAGCGATCAAGGCCGGGATGTAGAGCAGCGACGAGGCGAAGATGACAGGAATCACACCTGCCTGGTTCACCTTGAGCGGGATGTAAGTGGACGTACCGCCGTAGGACCTGCGGCCGATCATCCGCTTCGCGTACTGCACCGGGATGCGGCGCTGGGCCTGCTCGACGAAGACGACGAGGCCGACCATCGCGAATCCGACGAGGATCACGGTGCCGAACTCGATCCAGCCGTCGGCCAGGTCACCCTCGACCTTGATCTTCCACAGCGCGCCCGGGAAGCCGGCGGCGATCGAGATGAACATCAGGATCGACATGCCGTTGCCGATGCCGCGGTCGGTGATGAGCTCACCGAGCCACATGACGACGGCCGTACCGGCGGTCATCGTGATGACCATGGTGGCGATGGTGAAGATCGACGGGTCCGGAACGACCTGGTTGGCGACCGTGCAGCCGCTGAACAGCGCACCGCTCTTGGCCGTGGCGACGAGGCCGGTGCCCTGGAGGACGGCGAGGGCGATCGTCAGATAACGCGTGTACTGCGTGATCTTGGCGGTGCCCGACTGCCCCTCCTTCTTGAGGGCCTCGAGGCGGGGGATCACCACGGTCAGCAGCTGCAGGATGATGCTCGCCGTGATGTACGGCATGATGCCGAGCGCGAAGATGGTGATCTGCAGCAGCGCCCCGCCGGAGAACATGTTCACCAGGCCGAACAGGGAGTTGTTGCCCTGGCTCGCCTGGTCCACACACTGCTGGACGGCCTGGTAACTGACACCGGGTACGGGGATGTGTGCCCCGAGCCGGTACAGCACGATGATGCCGAGTGTGAAGAGCAGCTTCTTGCGCAGGTCGGGCGTCTTGAACGCCCGGGCGAACGCGGTGAGCACGGTGCCTCCTGCGACCCCCGCGTTACGCGCGTGAGGGTGACGGTTTGAATGTGAGCAATTACAGAACACGGCAGCCGCACGCCACAAGCGCAGACTGCCGGGGAAGCTAACAGCCGCTACCATACCCGCCCCTACAGCCAGCGGGAAACGTCTCCCAGGCACGTCAACCCGGTATCGGCCACCGTTCGAGCGGATCGTGCCCCCAGGGCCGGGTACGGGGAGTCCCGTACGGCCGTTGACATGCCCTCAGGGGCCCGGACGGCGCGGTGGGTCGGCGTAGGGGCTACGAAGGGGCGGCAACCCGGACGAACGACCTCACGAGGGCGGACCGAGCGGCCGCCACGGCCCCCGACACACGGAAGGCCCACCCCGGACGCACAGAAGCCCGGCCGGCTCCCCCGAGGGGGAACCGGCCGGGCTCCGTGCTGTCAGGCCGAGACTCAGACGAGCTCGGTGACGGTGCCACCAGCGGCGGCGATCTTCTCCTTGGCGGAGCCGGAGACGGCGTCAACCGAAACCTGCAGCGCCACGGTGATCTCGCCGGTGCCGAGCACCTTGACGAGCTGGTTCTTACGAACCGCACCCTTGGCGACCAGATCGGCCACCGTGACCTCGCCACCCTGCGGGTAGAGCGCGGCCAGCTTGTCCAGGTTCACGACCTGGAACTCGGTGCGGAACGGGTTCTTGAAGCCCTTGAGCTTCGGCAGACGCATGTGGAGGGGCATCTGCCCACCCTCGAAGCGCTGCGGAACCTGGTAACGGGCCTTGGTGCCCTTGGTACCACGACCGGCCGTCTTACCCTTCGACGCCTCACCACGACCCACACGGGTCTTGGCGGTCTTGGCGCCCGGGGCGGGACGGAGGTTGTGGACCTTCAGCGGGTTGTTCTCCGCCATGTCAGTCGACCTCCTCGACCGTCACGAGGTGGCGGACGGTGTGCACCATTCCGCGGAACTCGGGGCGGTCCTCCTTGACGACCACGTCGTTCAGGCGCTTGAGCCCGAGCGAACGCAGGGTGTCGCGGTGGTTCTGCTTGCTACCGATGTACGACTTCGTCTGCGTGATCTTGAGACGGGCCATTACGCACCCGCTCCCGCACGTGCACGAAGCAGAGCCGCGGGGGCGACGTCCTCGAGCGGCAGACCACGGCGAGCCGCGATCTCCTCGGGACGCTGCAGGCCCTTGAGGGCCTCCACGGTCGCGTGCACGATGTTGATCGCGTTGTCGGAGCCGAGCGACTTCGACAGGATGTCGTGAACGCCGGCGCACTCCAGAACGGCGCGCACCGGGCCACCGGCGATAACACCGGTACCGGGGGAAGCGGGCTTCAGCAGGACAACGCCGGCCGCCTTCTCGCCCTGGATCGGGTGCGGGATGGTGCCCTGGATGCGGGGAACCTTGAAGAAGTTCTTCTTGGCTTCCTCGACACCCTTGGCGATGGCCGCGGGAACTTCCTTGGCCTTGCCGTAACCGACACCTACGGTGCCGTCACCGTCGCCCACCACGACCAGCGCGGTGAAGCTGAAGCGACGACCACCCTTGACAACCTTGGCGACGCGGTTGATCGCGACAACGCGCTCAACGTACGCGGTCTTCTCGGCGGCAGCGCCACCGTCGCGGCCCTTCCGGTCCCGCCGCTCGCCGCCACCGGCACCGCTTCCGCGGCGCTGGGGTCCAGCCATTGGATTACCTCTCTCTGTTACGTCCGTTAGTCCCGGAACCGGGGCTTAGAACTTCAGCCCGGCTTCGCGGGCGGCGTCAGCCAGAGCGGCAATGCGCCCGGCGTACCTGTTGCCACCACGGTCGAACACGACAGTCTCGACACCCGCGGCCTTGGCGCGCTCGGCGACAAGAGCGCCGACCTGCTTGGCCTGGGCCGACTTGTCACCCTCGCCACCGCGGATCGACGCGTCCAGGTTCGACGCGGACGCAAGGGTGTGACCCTTGAGGTCGTCGATGACCTGAGCGGTGATACCGCGGTTGGAACGCGTCACGACGAGGCGCGGACGCTCCGCCGTACCCGACACGTTCTTGCGGATGCGGATGTGGCGGCGAGCCTTGGCCGCACGCTTGTAAGCGTCGCCCTTGGCGATCTTCACACCGTATGCCATGGCTTACTTACCAGCCTTTCCGACCTTGCGGCGGATGACCTCGCCGGCGTACTTGACGCCCTTGGCCTTGTACGGGTCGGGCTTCCGCAGCTTGCGGATGTTCGCCGCGACCTCGCCGACCTTCTGCTTGTCGATGCCCTCGACCGAGAACTTGGTCGGCGACTCGACCTTGAACGAGATGCCCTCGGGCGCCTCGACCAGGATCGGGTGGCTGTAGCCGAGCTGGAACTCCAGGTTGGAGCCCTTCGCGGCCACGCGGTAACCGACACCGCTGATCTCGAGCGCCTTCACGTAACCCTGGGTCACACCGGTGATCATGTTGGCCACCAGCGTGCGGGACAGGCCGTGAAGGGCCTTGTTCTGACGCTCGTCGTTCGGGCGGGTGACGTTCAGAACGCCGTCCTCACCCTTCACGATCTCGATCGGCGCGGCAACGGTGTGGCTCAGGGTGCCCTTGGAACCCTTCACCGTGACCGAGCGGCCCTCGATGGTGACGTCCACGCCGGCGGGAACCTGGATAGGCAGCTTGCCAATACGCGACATTAGCTATTCCTCCGTTCCCGACTACCAGACGTAGGCGAGGACTTCCCCACCTACGCCCTTCTTGCCTGCCTGCTGGCCGGTCAGGAGACCGTGGGACGTGGAGATGATCGCCACGCCCAGGCCGCCGAGAACCTTCGGCAGGTTGGTGGACTTCGCGTAAACCCGGAGGCCCGGCTTCGAGATCCGCTTGATGCCCGCGATGGAGCGCTCACGGTTCGGACCGAACTTGAGCTCGAGAACGAGGTTCTTGCCGACCTCGGCGTCCTCGACCTTCCAGCCCGTGATGAAGCCCTCCTGCTGGAGGATTTCCGCGATGTGAGACTTGATCTTGCTGTGCGGCATCGTCACGGTGTCGTGGTACGCCGAGTTCGCGTTACGCAGACGCGTGAGCATGTCTGCGATGGGATCAGTCATGGTCATGAATTGGCCTTCGGCCTCTCTCGCCGGGGTTTCCTGTATGCGCCATCCCTCTCCCCACACAGGGGCGGGACGGGTGCGGCGCGGGGACCTACGGCGTAGTAAGTCGTACGGGCGGCGGACGCCCAACCCTCCTAGCCTAAGCCATGGAGAGGTGGGCCTCCGCCAACCCTCTGCTTACCGAGAGACTCCGGTCATCCCTGAATTACAGGGATTACCAGGAGCTCTTGGTCACGCCCGGCAGCTCGCCACGGTGAGCCATCTCACGAAGGCACACGCGGCACAGGCCGAACTTGCGGTACACGGAGTGGGGACGACCACAGCGCTGGCAGCGCGTGTAGCCACGCACGCCGAACTTGGGCTTGCGGGCAGCCTTCGCGATGAGAGCCTTCTTCGCCATCTCGCTTACGCCTCCTTGAAGGGGAAGCCGAGGTGACGGAGAAGGGCGCGGCCCTCAGCGTCGTTGGTCGCCGTGGTGACCACGGTGATGTCCATACCCCGGACACGGTCGATCTTGTCCTGGTCGATCTCGTGGAACATGACCTGCTCCGTGAGACCGAAGGTGTAGTTGCCACGGCCGTCGAACTGCTTGGGGGACAGACCACGGAAGTCGCGGATGCGCGGAAGCGCGAGCGACAGGGTGCGGTCCAGGAACTCCCACATGCGGTCGCCACGGAGGGTGACGTGGGCACCGATCGGCTGGCCCTCACGCAGCTTGAACTGCGCGATGGACTTGCGGGCCTTGGTGACGGCCGGCTTCTGACCGGTGATCGTGGTGAGGTCGCGGATGGCGCCCTCGATCAGCTTGGAGTCGCGGGCGGCGTCGCCCACACCCATGTTGACCACGACCTTGACGAGGCCGGGGATCTGCATGACGTTCTCGTACGAGAACTCCTCACGCAGCTTGCCCGCGATCTCCTCGCGGTACTTCGTCTTGAGACGCGGAGTGGTGGTGGTAGCCATCAGATGTCCTCACCCGTCCGCTTGGCAACGCGGATCTTGTTGCCCTCGTCGTCGAAGCGGTAACCGACGCGCGTGACGACCTTCTTGCCGTCCTTCTCAACGACCAGCTGGACGTTGGAGACGTGGACGGGCGCCTCGGTCGTGACGATGCCACCGGCCTGCGAGGGGCCGGCCTTCGTGTGCTTCTTGACCCGGTTGACACCCTCGACCAGGACGCGGTTCTCGCGGGGGAAGGCCGTGATGACCTTGCCCTGCTTGCCCTTGTCCTTACCCGTGATGACCTGGACCAGGTCGCCCTTCTTGATCTTCATGCTTACAGCACCTCCGGCGCGAGCGAGATGATCTTCATGAACTTCTTCTCGCGCAGCTCACGGCCGACCGGGCCGAAGATACGGGTGCCGCGAGGGTCGCCGTCGTTCTTGAGAATGACAGCGGCGTTCTCGTCGAAGCGGATGTACGAGCCGTCCTGGCGGCGGCGCTCCTTGACGGTGCGAACGATGACCGCCTTGACGACGTCACCCTTCTTCACGTTGCCACCGGGGATCGCGTCCTTGACGGTGGCGACGATGACGTCACCGATGCCCGCGTAGCGGCGACCGGAACCACCGAGAACACGGATGCAAAGGATCTCCTTGGCACCAGTGTTGTCGGCGACACGCAGTCGCGACTCCTGCTGGATCACGTCTATCTCCTGATTGTCTGCCGGTTCCCGGCGGGGGCCGGCCTCTTTCGAGGCGTGGCCCCCACCGAGCCTGGCGGAACGAAACTCGAAGGGTTACCCCTTCAAGTAATTACTTGGCCTTCTCGAGGATCTCGACGACGCGCCAGTGCTTCGTGGCGGACAGCTTCCGGGTCTCCATCAGGAGGACACGGTCGCCGATGCCGGCAGCGTTGGTCTCGTCGTGAGCCTTGAGCTTGTTCGTACGGCGGATGACCTTGCCGTACAGCGCGTGCTTGACGCGGTCCTCGACAGCGACGACGACGGTCTTGTCCATCTTGTCGCTGACGACGAGGCCCTCGCGGACCTTGCGGGCGTTGCGCTCGCTGTTCTCAGTCACGTTGCTCTCGCTCATCAGGCGTTCTCCACCGTCTCGATGCCCAGCTCGCGCTCACGCATCAGGGTGTAGATCCGGGCGATGTCCTTACGGACGGACTTGAGCCGACCGTGGTTCTCGAGCTGGCCCGTCGCCGCCTGGAAGCGGAGGTTGAACAGCTCTTCCTTGGCCTCGCGGAGCTTGGCGACAAGCTCCTCGTTGCCCAGCTCGCGCAGCTCGGACGCCTTCGTACCGGCGGTCATCACAGCTCACCTGCTTCGCGCTTAACGATCTTGCACTTCATCGGCAGCTTGTGGGCCGCACGGGTCAGGGCCTCGCGCGCGATCTTCTCGTTCGGGTAGGACAGCTCGAACATCACCCGACCGGGCTTGACGTTCGCGATCCACCACTCCGGCGAACCCTTACCGGAACCCATGCGGGTCTCGGCAGGCTTCTTGGTCAGCGGGCGGTCCGGGTAGATGTTGATCCAGACCTTGCCGCCACGCTTGATGTGGCGGGTCATCGCGATACGAGCCGCCTCGATCTGGCGGTTGGTCACGTACGCCGGAGTGAGGGCCTGAATGCCGTACTCGCCGAACGCAACCTGCGTACCACCCTTGGACATACCGCTGCGCTTCGGGTGGTGCTGCTTGCGGTGCTTGACCCTACGGGGGATCAGCATTTCGGTCAGGCCTCCGTTCCGGTGCTCTCAGCCGGAGCAGCGGCGGCAGCCTCGGCCTTGGGGGCCTCGGCGGCGGGAGCCGACTGCTGCGGCTTGCGGCCGCGACCGCCACGCTCGCCACCACGGCCACCACGGCCGGCGGGGCGCTCAGCGCCACCGCGGGCCGGACGGTTGCCGGCGCGGGCAGCGGCGTTCTCGGCGCGGACCTCGGCGATGTTCTTGACGTCGCCCTTGTAGATCCAGACCTTCACGCCGATGCGGCCGAAGGTCGTCTTGGCCTCGAAGAAGCCGTAGTCGACGTTCGCACGGAGGGTGTGCAGGGGCACGCGGCCCTCGCGGTAGAACTCCGAGCGGGACATCTCGGCGCCGCCGAGGCGACCGCCGCACTGGATCTTGATGCCCTTGGCGCCGGCCTTCATCGTGCCCTGCATGCTCTTACGCATGGCGCGACGGAAGGAGACGCGGGAGGAGAGCTGCTCGGCAACGGCCTGAGCAACCAGCTGAGCGTCCATCTCGGGGTTCTTGACCTCGAGGATGTTCAGCTGGACCTGCTTGCCCGTGAGCTTCTCGAGGTCGCCGCGGATGCGGTCGGCCTCGGCGCCACGGCGGCCGATGACGATGCCGGGACGCGCGGTGTGGATGTCCACCCGCACGCGGTCACGGGTGCGCTCGATCTCAACCTTCGAGATGCCGGCGCGCTCCATGCCGGACGTCATCATCCGACGGATGGCGACGTCTTCCTTGACGTAGTCCTTGTACAGCTTGTCGGCGTACCAACGGGACTTGAAGTCCGTGGTGATGCCGAGCCGGAACCCATGCGGGTTAACCTTCTGGCCCATTACCGGGTTCCTTCCTTGCTGCTGACGACCACGGTGATGTGGCTGGTCCGCTTACGGATCCGGTAGGCACGGCCCTGAGCACGCGGACGGAACCGCTTCAGGGTCGGGCCCTCATCCACGAACGCCTCGCTGATGTACAGCGAAGAGGCGTCACTGTGGTCGTAGTTGTGCGCGGCGTTGGCGATGGCGCTGTCAAGCACCTTGCCGACCGGCACGCTCGCGGCCTGCGGGGCGAAACGCAGGACCGCCTGAGCCTCCGTGGCATCCATGCCACGGATAAGGTCCACCACGCGGCGGGCCTTCATGGGCGTAACGCGGATGTACCGCGCCTGGGCCCTGGCTTCCATGGTTGTCCTTCCAGTGTCTGTCATGGTCATTCCACCCCGCTACTAGCGGCGCTTCGACTTCCGGTCGTCCTTGACGTGACCCCGGAAGGTGCGCGTCGGCGAGAACTCGCCGAGCTTGTGGCCGACCATCGACTCGGTGACAAACACCGGAATGTGGGTCTTGCCGTTGTGCACCGCGATCGTGTGGCCGAGCATGGCCGGGATGATCATCGAGCGACGGGACCAGGTCTTGATGACGTTCTTGGTACCGGCTTCGTTCTGAGCGTCCACCTTCTTTACGAGGTGGCCGTCAACGAAGGGTCCCTTCTTGAGACTGCGCGGCATCTAAACCCGCTCCTAGCGCTTCTTGTTCGTCTTGCGGCGGCGGACGATGTACTTGTCGCTGGCCTTGTTACGGTCGCGAGTACGCATTTCCTTCTTGCCCCACGGGGACACAGGGTGACGACCACCGCTGGTCTTGCCCTCACCACCACCGTGCGGGTGGTCAACCGGGTTCATCGCGACACCACGGACGGTCGGGCGAACGCCCTTCCACCGCATACGGCCGGCCTTGCCCCAGTTGATGTTCGACTGCTCGGCGTTGCCGACCTCACCGACGGTCGCGCGGCAGCGCGCGTCGACCAGGCGGATCTCACCGGAAGGCATACGAAGGTGGGCCATCGTGCCCTCCTTCGCGAGCAGCTGCACCGAGGCACCCGCGGAACGGGCGAACTTGGCGCCACCACCGGGACGGAGCTCGATCGCGTGGATCGTGGTACCGACCGGGATGTTGCGGAGCGCGAGGTTGTTGCCCGGCTTGATGTCGGCGCCAGGGCCGTTCTCAATCCGGTCACCCTGCTGCAGACCGCGCGGCGCGATGATGTAGCGCTTCTCGCCGTCGGCGTAGTGCAGCAGCGCGATGCGCGCGGTGCGGTTGGGGTCGTACTCGATGTGCGCGACCTTGGCCGGCACGCCGTCCTTGTCGTGACGACGGAAGTCGATCACGCGGTAGGCGCGCTTGTGTCCACCACCCTGGTGGCGAACGGTCACACGACCGGCGTTGTTACGGCCGCCCTTGCTGTGCAGCGGGCGGACCAGCGACTTCTCCGGCGTGGACCGCGTGATCTCGACGAAGTCGGCTACGGAGGAGCCACGACGGCCCGGCGTAGTCGGCTTGTACTTGCGGATTCCCATTTCTCAGTCCTCGTCCGATTCCGGACGACTCGACCGCCGTCAGGCGGTCGGGCCGCCGAAGATGTCGATACGGTTGCCCTCGGCAAGGGTCACGATGGCGCGCTTGGTGTTGGCGCGCTTGCCGAAACCGGTGCGGGTGCGCTTGCGCTTGCCCTGACGGTTGATCGTGTTGACCCCGGTGACCTTGACCGAGAAGACCGCCTCGACGGCCTGCTTGATCTGGGTCTTGTTGGCGCCGGGCGCAACGATGAACGTGTACTTGTTCTCGTCGAGCAGCGCGTAGCTCTTCTCGGAAACAACCGGCTTGACGAGGATGTCACGCGGGTCCGTGAAGGTCTTGCTGGTGATCGTGGCCTCGGACATCAGGCCTCGCTCCCTTCGTTGTCAGCGGCCTTGGGGCCAGACACGAAGGACTCGAGGGCGGCCTGGGTGAAGACCACGTCGTCGGATCGCATCACGTCGTACGTGTTCAGCTGGCCCGGCTCCAGGATGTGCACCTGGGGCAGGTTGCGGGCGGACAGCCACGCGGCCTCGTCGGAGCGCTCGACGACCAGGAGCAGGTTCTTGCGCTCCGAGATCTTGCCGAACAGCGTCTTGGCGGCCTTGGTGGAGATGTCACCCTCGACCACGCCGGAGACGACGTGGATGCGGGAGTGGTTCGCCCGGTCGGAGAGGGCACCGCGGAGGGCGGCGGCCTTCATCTTCTTGGGGGTGCGCTGCGAGTAGTCACGCGGCACGGGACCGTGCACGACGCCACCACCGGCGAACTGCGGGGCGCGGGTCGAACCCTGACGGGCGCGGCCGGTGCCCTTCTGGCGGTACGGCTTCTTGCCACCACCGCGGACCTCGCCACGCGACTTGACCTTGTGCGTGCCCTGACGGGCGGCGGCCAGCTGCGCGACGACGACCTGGTGGATCAGCGGGATGCTGATCTTGGCCTCGAAGATCTCGGCCGGGAGCTCGACGGTCCCGGTCTTGTCGCCGGAGGGCGACAGAATGTCAATGGTGCTCATATCCTCAGGCCCCCTTGGCCGCGGTGCGGACCAGGACGAGGCCGCCGTTCGGACCAGGAACCGCGCCCTTGATCAGGAGCAGGCCCTTCTCCGCGTCAACGGCGTGAACGGTCAGGTTCTGGGTGGTCACGCGCTCGTTACCCATGCGGCCGGCCATGCGCATGCCCTTGAAGACACGGCCCGGGGTGGCGCAGCCACCGATCGAACCGGGCTTGCGGTGCACGCGGTGGGCACCGTGCGAGGCCTTGCCACCACGGAAGTTGTGGCGCTTCATGACACCGGCGAAGCCCTTGCCCTTGCTCTTACCGGTGACGTCGACCTTCACGCCGGCCTCGAAGACCTCGGCGGTGATCTCCTGGCCGAGCGTGTACTCGGAGGCGTCAGCGGTGCGGAGCTCCACCAGGTGGCGGCGCGGGGTGACGTCGGCCTTGGCGAAGTGGCCCTTGAGGGGCTTGTTCACCTTGCGCGGGTCGATCTCGCCGAAGGCGATCTGGACCGACTCGTAGCCGTCGATGTCGTTCGTACGCACCTGGGTCACGACATTCGGACCGGCCTTGACGACGGTCACCGGGACGACCCGGTTGTTCTCGTCCCAGACCTGCGTCATGCCGAGCTTCTCGCCCAGGATGCCCTTGATGTTCTTAGCCATCTCGCGCGTCACCTCAGAGCTTGATCTCGATGTCGACGCCCGCCGGCAGGTCGAGGCGCATGAGCGAGTCAACCGTCTTCGGCGTGGGGTCGAGGATGTCGATGAGGCGCTTGTGCGTGCGCATCTCGAAGTGCTCGCGCGAGTCCTTGTACTTGTGCGGCGACTTGATGACGCAGTACACGTTCTTCTCAGTGGGCAGCGGCACCGGGCCCGCGACCGACGCACCAGTGCGAGTCACCGTCTCGACGATCTTCTTCGCCGAGGAGTCGATGACCTCGTGGTCGTAGGCCTTGAGCCGGATGCGGATCTTCTGTCCCGCCATGGCTACTCAGTAGTCCTTTGTCTAGTAACGCTCTGGTACTCGGGGGATCTCTTGACTCCGCCTCCGACCCACGCGGTCGGGCGTGTCGCACTCCCTCTACGCAGAAATCCCTAGGGATCTCCCAACCAAGGGGGTGCGGTTCCCAGAACCGCGAAGCCGGGGGGCAGAACACCACCCGAGCGCCTGGCCGGTACCCCGCTGACGCTTCCCGGAAGATTCCCGTACGTCCGACCCGAGGGGTCGACGAGTACTGTGGGACTCGCTTCCGGTCCTCCCGACGGGAGGCGCGCAGCATCGGCACTCAACCGAGCAACCCCGACAGTCTGCCATACGGGATGCGGGCCTGGCCAATCGAGCCCGAGAGAATACCCCGCACGTGACGCAAGTCAAACGCCGACCCTCCGAGTGGGGCGGGTCGATGCTGCTCAGGGGTCTGTGCCGTGCCGTTCGGGTGCGGTCGGGCCGCGCCGCCGCCCACTCACGCGGGGGTCATCCGGGCTCGGTCGTACGCCGCGCGGGCACCGCCCAGGACGCGAATCCGAGCAGCAGCACCAGCCCACACGGAACCCCCAGCACCACGGCCGGGCGCACCCCCTCGTGCAGCAGCCAGCCACCGACCAGACCCCCCGCGAACATGGCGCCGATCGAGGCGAACCGCCGCCCCTCGTGCCGGGCCCCCGCACCGATGCGCGGGTCGGCGACGTGCGGCAGACCGCCGACGAAGGCGGTCAGGGCACGGGTGGACAGCGTCGTGGGCACGTCAGGTACCCGCACCCGCAGGGTGGTGATGTTACGAACCCCCATGGCGGCGGCGACCAGCGCGATCACCCCGAAATGGTGCCCGTTCACGGGCCCGGCCGGCGGCCCGTCGACCCCGCCGTGCCAGGCGACGAGCGCCCCACCCCCCAGCAGCACCCCCTCGGCGAGCAACGCGGGAGCGAACCACCGCCGCTCACGCGCGTCCACACTCGACTCCAGCAACGACCCGAGGACCGCCCCGACCACGAACCCGGCACAGGACACCCCGGCAGCGGCCGGCGAGAGCCCGGCGGCCCCGGTGAGCGCGAACGCGAGCAGCAGCAGGTTCCCGGTCTGCATGGCGGTGAAGACCGGCCCGAGCGCGAGAAAGCTGACGGCCTCAATCATCCCGGTCGTCATCGTGAGCACAACCATGATCGAGGTGAGCACGCCCCCGGCCCTGGGCTTCATACCCGGACACTAAGGCGCGGGTGATCGTCCCGCCCGGCAACGGGGCGGGATCAGCGCCGACCGGCGTACGAGAGGAACCCGGCCCAGGCGTGGGGGGTGAAGGCGAGACGGGGGCCTTCGGTGACCTTGGAGTCGCGGACGTGGATGGTGGCGGGGGTGGTGGCGACTTCGACGCAGGACTCACCATCGGTGCCGCTGCTGTAGCTGCTCTTGAACCACGCGAGCTCGGGCTTGTGGATCATCTTTCTCCCAGCAATTGCTCGATGAAGGCCAGCGACTCCCTCGGGGTGAGAGCCTGCGCCCGGATGGTGCCGTACCGCAGTTCAAGGATGCGCAGCTGTTTCGGTTCGGAGACCGGGCGGCCGCCGAACGCTCCGTCGGATCGGCCCACGGCCGTGCCGTCCCCGAACTTCAGCACCTCGATCCGACCGTCCAACCCGGGGTGAGCCTCACTGTGCGTCGGCATCACCTGGAGCGAAACGCTGCGCAACCGCCCCACCTCCAGCAGACGTTCGAGCTGCTGTCGCCACACCATTGTGCCTCCAACGGGACGGCGCAGCGGGGCCTCTTCAAGCACGAAACTGAGCGCGGGCGCCGGTGACCGCTCGAAGACCGAACGCCGGGCCATCCGCGCGGCAAGCATGCGTTCGATGTCGTCCTGGGAGTACGCCGGCTGTCCGGCTTCGAAGAGCGCCTGCGCATGCTCCGGTGTCTGCAACAGTCCATGGATGCTGTTGCTCTCGTAGAGCCCGAACTCGACCGCTCGCGCCTCCAGCCGCTGCAGATCCCGCACTTTCTTCGGGTACCGGACCTCCACCACGTCCTTCTTCATGGCCGAGATCAGCCCACCCGCCCCCAGGACCTGGTCCACCTTGTCCAGGAACTCCGGGCGGGGGATCCGGGCACCGCGCTCGATCTTGCGGATCATGTCCTCGCCGTAGCCGACCCGCTCACCGAACTCCGCCGCCCGAAGGCCCTTCGCCTCCCGCCACATCCTGATCTGGCGCCCCACCGTCGCCACGACCGCGACGCCCGACTCGTCGTCCGGGTCAATCTCCCAGCCCGGCTCTTCCGTCCCCACGCCATCCACACTGTCCACGCTCATGCGCGCCACCTCCTCGGCCGCCCCTACCCCGGGGCCCACCCAGGACAGCCGGGACAGGGCCGGACAGTCTCGGGACAGTCACGGTACGTAAGGGCTTGTTCGATGGGCAGCGTACGCACGCGCCGCCACGCTGAGTGACATGAATCCAGAACGAACCCAACTCTTGGCACCTGTACGCCAGTTCGGAATCCAGCTCTCCGCTACTCCTCGGGGTGCCCGGCTCGCACGGCTCCTCGCCGTCGAGCAGCTGCGCACCTGGGAGCTGGAGGCGGTGGCGGAGGCCGCCGCTCACGTCGTCGCCGAGTTGGCGGCGAACGCCGTGACGCACGGCCGCGTACCCGGCAGAGACTTCTGCCTGGCGCTTCGCGCCACGGAGACCGTTCTCCGCATCGAGGTGGCGGACACCCGTTGTGACCGCCTGCCCGTCGCAGGACCCGGGTGCGGGCTGGTGCTCGTCGAGGCGCTCGCGGACGGGTGGGGTGTCAGCTCGGGGCCCGTTCCTCGGAAGACGGTCTGGGCGGAGATCGTCACCGCGTCGCGAGCGGCCGCGATGCGGTGACGCACGACGCTTACAAGAGATAAAGAACCAAGAGCAGAAATACCCCTCCCAACCCCTCCAGCCTCCCCAGCCGGTCGCCGTGACTCGCCGTCACTCACACGGGTGATCTGCGCCAACTGGGCTGGATTTGGGGCCGGTTGCCTGGCATATGCTCTCGCCACACAACCCCAGACAGACGTCGGCCCCCGGCCGGGACTAGCGATCCCGATCGAGGGCCTGACCAACACGGAAGATTCGAGCTTCCTGATGGCTTCCTCGCAGCCTAGCGCGCCCCGGCGCGCCTCCGGGCTCATTCACGTCAACGTCCGGCATACGACCCGGTACACGGTCGTCGGCAACCACCTCGCCCAGCACCGCGAGCTCTCGCTGCTCGCCATCGGGCTGGCCGTCCACCTCCAGTCGCTGCCCACCGGCGCCTCGGTCGGCATCAAGGCCCTGGCCGCCTGGTTCCCCGAGAGCGAGCTACGGATCGCGGGCGCCATGCACGAGCTGGAGGACCACGGCTACCTGAAGCGCTTCAACGAACGCCTGCCGAACGGACGCCTCGCGCCCCGCACGATCTCGTACAACCGACCAGGGGCTGAACCGGCCCGCGAGCGGGAGACGCCCCGGGGCCACGAGTTGCCCCCAGAACAGGAGCCTCCCCCGGATTCCGAGCCTCCCCGGGACACGGAGCCTCCCCCGGACCTCCAGCCTCACCGGGACACGGCCCCTCCCCCGGACCTCCAGCCTCCCCCGCCGCCGGAGCCTCCGGCCTGGACGGAGCATCGCCCGGAACCCGCGCCCAGCCCCGCGCCCGGCCCCGTAGCCGTAGCCGTAGCCCCAGCTCCGCCCACTCCGCCTGCTGCTCCACCCGCTCCACTCGCGCACGCCCACCGACCCGCCGCCGACGTCCTCGCCGGCCTGCGGGTCCACGAGCCCCGGCTCCTCCTCGCTGAACGGGACATCCACCGCCTGACTCCCGCCGTAGCCACCTGGCTGGAGCGCGGCGCCCACCCCAAGGCCATCGTCCGCACGCTCGCCGCGAACCTCCCCGACAACCTGGCCCACCCGGCCGGCCTCCTGGCCCACCGCCTCACCGTCCTACTGCCACCCCCGCTCCCGGCCGCAGCGCAGGCCGCCGACCCGCTCCAGAACTGCGACACCTGCGACCGCGCCTTCAGAGCCCCGGAGCCAGGCCACTGCCGCGAGTGCCGACCGGCCTTCGAAGCGCGGGGCGCCTGAGCAGTCGAGGCCCTGGCCCTCGCGAGCTTCTGGTGGGGCCGCCCTCTCTCCGAGAGTCGCACCTTCCACCGCCGCGTCAAGGGCGCTCCCTCCGGTCGCGTCGCTCCGCGATGGCCTACGGCCACCCTTGACCCGACGCCTCCAGGCGCGAAAACACTCTCGGAGGGCGGCCCGGGGGCGTGGCCACGGGGAACGGCGGGAATCGCTCCGGCCGCGAGGCCGCCTGCGGCCCGGTGGGTGGGGGCTTGGGGATTGGTCGGGCGGGGTGGGCCCCTTGCGTCCGGTGGGTGGGGGGCCGGGTATCGCTCCGGTCGAGCGGGTGCCTCGCCCCGGTGGGTGGGGGCTCGGTTCGCAGCCGAGGCAGGGAAGCTGGTGCCGGTCGGCTCTGGGTGCGCGACAGTGGAGTGGGGCGGCGACGGCACCGGCTCAGCGACTGACGTCGGGCGTGCGGCTGGGCTTCATGCCCCGCTGATTGCTCCCGGTGGGTCCCAGTTCCCTGCGGGAGCCACTGTGGGGCCCTAAGTGCAGCGAACTCCGCATAGCCGCGCACGGACGGCGGCAATTGCCGGGGGTGTCGGCTACGCGGGGGCGACTTCGGGGCCAAGCGGACGCGCTTGAGGCGCTGGCGCGGTGACGGCACCGGCTCAGCGGCTGGCGTCGGGCGGGCGGCTGGGCTTCATGCCCGGCTGATCATTCCGGGTGGGTTTGGGGGGCCGCACGGCGTAACCCCAGGCCGGTGACCTGGGGCTACGAGTCCGTGGGCGGGTACCTGCTACCGGTTGAGGATCTCCTCGGCCTTGTCGGCCACGTGCTGGGCCTGGATGTCGCGGCCCTTCTCATTGGGGTGCGCGTACCAGGGGAGCCACTGGCCGTCTCCGCCGATCTGGGAGTTCTCCAGCAGGCCGGCGATGCCACGGTCGGCAGCGTCGCAGGCCGTGTTGCTGCCCGTGTGGGTGTAGAGGTCGACGAAGTCGGCGCCACCGTCCGCGTCAGTGGCTGCCTTCTTGGTGACGTCGTTCAGCCGCTTCTGGATCTGGTCCAGGACCGGCAGGGCGTCCTGCGGGATGTCGGCGAGCGGCAGCTCGGTCTGGCCGGGTGCCGGGGCCAGGCACTTGTTCGTGTCTGCGGGTACGAGCCTGGGGTAGCCGACCAGAACGCGCTTCGCGTCGGGGGCGAAGTACGCGGCGCGGTCGAGCAGCTCCTCAAGCTCCCATCCGACCTGCTCGAACTGAGCGTCCAGCCATGCCTTTCCGTCGCCGGACGCGAAGAACTCAGAACGAGGGCGGCCGAACCAGAAGCCCCCGTGTGCGTCCACCCCAAGCCCCGCCCCACCCCAAGCCCCCGCCCCCGCCCCCGCCCCCGTCCGAGTAACCCCCACCCCCCGCGGGCAGTCGCCCAGCGTGCATACGAGTGACGAGATCTACCACCGGGTCCTGTGGGACGACCGGTTCGATCCCGAGCGGTTCGTGATGGGGATCCACGAGCGTGGGACCGACCAGCCGGCGCGCGTCGCGCTTCCCGACTTCGTGCCCGGTGGGGACGTGCCCTGGCATCGGGTGGTGTTCTTCGAGGTCGACGGGCGGGTCGTCTGGGACCGGGCCACCGGGGTCGACCGGCTCGATGCCGTGTTGCCGGCCCGGGTCGAGGGGCCCGTGCCGCCCGGGGAGGTGCTCGCCGTGCCGCCGACCGCCAGGACCGCCGTCGCGTGGATCCCGCCCCGCCGGCTGTGGCCCGCCATCCAGCATGTCCGCCGCGCGCACGACCGCCAGGTCCACCGCTGGCCGCCGCACGTGAACGTCCTCTTCGGCTTCGTACCGGAGGCCGACTTCGAGCGGGCGGTCCCGCTCGTCGCGGCGGCGGCACGGCAGGTGCCGCCGTTCCGGGCCCGGCTGGAGGGCGTGCACTGGTTCGGGCACCGTGAGGACGCCACCGTATGGCTCGATCCCTGCGCGGACGGCGAGGAGCCGTGGGCCCGGCTGCGGGAGGGCCTGGAGGCCCGGTTCCCACTGTGCGGAGACCGGGGCAGGGGCTTCACCCCGCACCTCTCCCTCGGCCGCAGCCGCGACCCGCACACCCTCGCCACCACCGCCGAGGCCCTCCTCGGCAGCGCGACCGCCCGGGTCAGGGACGTCGTGCTGCTGTCCCGCCGCGAGGACGGTCCGATGCTGGTCCGGGCGACCGTCGCGCTCGGGAGTGGAGAGGTGACCTCGGCCGCCGAAGCCCCCCAGCTCAGCTCCGCGTGAGCCGTCCGCACTCCTGCGGGAGGTCCGCGAGGTCCTTGCTGCGGTCGTACGGGTCGGTGGCCGGGCCCGAGGGGTCCGTGCCCGGTGACGCCGTGCGGTCCTCGGCGAAGATCGGGTGGAAGAACCCGTCCTTCGGCCCGTCGCACGCGTCGTTGCCGACGCTCGAGTTCATCCGGCTCACCGACAGCTTGCCCTTGGTCGCCCGGTACACGTCCGGGTCGGGCAGCGCGAAGGTGATCTGGCGGCGCGCGACCGTCCGCGCGACCTCGTCGGCGCCCGGCCGCACCTTCACCACCGGGTAGACGAAGGTGTAGTCCGTGTGGATCAGGACGTAGTTGGCGTACGCGCCCTTGCCGTTCTCCAGGGTCATCCGCCCCCGGACCTTCACCACGGACCCGACGAGCTTCGCCTCGGCCGGGCTGAACCGGCTGAAGAGAAGTGTGGGGTCGTTCTTCTCGGTGGCTTTGGTCAGGCCCTTCTCCATGGCGGGGAGGACATCGGGCTGGTGCGGGTCGAGCAGCGCCAGCGCGGCCGTCGGCCTGCCTCCGTTGACCACGGTGGGGTCGAGGTTGGCGGCGACGAGGAAGTCCTTCGCCGACTTCAGCGCGGCCCCGACCTCGTTCTTCGACATCCAGCCGACGGCCGTGGCCTGCGGCGTCTCGATCCCGGCGGCCCCGTCGCTCCACCGCAGCGCCGGGGAGCCGCGGAACGGCTCGCGCAGCGTGGGGTCTTCCGCGAACGCCTCCTCGGACGGCGCCGCCGTGGGGCGGGCGCTCTCGGCCGCAAGCGGCGTGGTCTCCCCCGGGCCCCCGAGCGCCTCGGGCAGATGGTCGGTGACGAGCTGCGGGCGGAGGGCTACGAGCAGCACGGCGGCGGCTGCGGCGAAGCCCAGGACCCCCTTCACCTGGCGCTTCCGCCTGCCGCGTCCGGTCTCCTCCTGCCAGGCCGGGCCACTGCGCCAGCCCTCGGGCTCCCGCGCGGGTGCCGAACGGGAGCCCCGACCCGTACCGCCCCCGCCCCCGACCCCCACCCCGTCCTTCTTCGCCGCCTCGACGAACGCCGCCCACTCCTCGTCCGAGACCGACGGATCCTTCTCGCTCATGCTGCTCCCCCACCCCTCAACACACCTACGGACCGGAGAGTTTCACGGCACCCGTCGCCCGACGCGCGCGGGGCAGAACTGTTGATCTTCCTGTGACCTGGCCGTTCACCCCACCCCCAACCTTCTTCACCCTCCGGGCACATGAGCGAATTCCCGGGCAACCTCCCCGTTCGAATTCCCGTCTAGCCAGTCGCGGCAGCGGGCCTGGAGCAGGCCTCCCGCGGATTCCAGGGCACGTGCGCGTGGTACGGGGGGAAAGCAACAGTGGACGGTTTCGGGCTGCTCAAGAAGGGTCTCCTCCGTCGGCGCGGGATTCTCGCGGCAGGTGCCGCCCTCGGTGCCACCGCCTTCGGTTCGACGGTTCTCTCCGGGTGTTCCGTGCCCGAGCCGCCCCGACGGGCCCAGCCCGTCGCCGATCCGGCGCCCGGGGTGCCGATCGCCAGCACCCGGCGCGAGCAGCTCATGCAGTTCGCCGCGCACCCGGACGACGACCTGTACTTCATGAACCCGGACACCCAGCGCATGGTCGACGCCGGTGTCCCGCTGGTCTCCGTCTACGTCACCGCCGGCGAGCACCTCGGCGAGAACCGGATCAAGGGCATGCCGCCCGCCCCGCCCAACCGGGCCGCCTACTCGTCCTCGCGCCACCAGGGCCTGCGCCAGGCGTACGCGAAGGCTTTGGGGCTCGACATGTTCACGCCCTGGCAGAAGGGCGTCACCACCCTTCAAGGCGGGCGGCGTGCCGAGATCAACACGCTGGTCCACGGCGGCCGGCGGGTCGAGCTGATCTTCCTCAACCTGCCCGAGCACGCGCCCCGGCGCTACCTGGCGCTCACCTCCCTCTGGCGCGACCGCGCGCTCGAACTGCGTACGCACCTCTCCGCGGACTCCCCCGTCGACCGCTCCGACAGCTACGACCACGACCAGCTGATCGACGTCCTCGTCGGCCTCCTCGACCGCTACCGCCCGACCGTCGTCCAGACCCTCGACCCCGACCCGGACGTCCAGGTCAGCCCCGAGGCGGTCCGCAAGCGCGACGCCGAGCAGCCCGGTTACTCCGACCACAGCGACCACACCGCGGTCGCCTGTTTCACCTGGGCCGCGCTCATACGCTGGGTCGCCGAGGGCCAGAAGGGCCCGGGACAGATACCCGCGTTCGTCGCGACCGCCTTCCGCGGCTACTACAACCGGCACTGGCCCAAGAACCTCCCCCCGCAGGTCCTCAAGGAGAAGGCCGGCCACCTCTTCGCGTACGGCGGCAATCCCGACTGGGAGTGCGGCAACGCCTCGGGCTGCGGCGACTACGGCGTCGGCGGCGGCCGCCCCCTGAAGAACACCAAGGGCTGGGTACGGGCCACCCACTACCGCTGGCCCGGCGCGGGCCCGGCCGTCGTCACCCGGCCCGACGGGCGGCTCGACGCCTACGGGGTGCTCGGCCTTCGCGCGGTCCGCTGGCGGGAGACGGAGCGCGGCACCGGGGTGTGGGGCGAGCCGACGGACCTGGGCGGCGGTCCGCTCGTGCCCGCGCTCGGCTCGGCGACCCTGCCCGACGGCCGGGTCCTGCTCTTCGGCGTACGGATCGCCTCGCTCACCGGGCGCGGCGGGCCCAACAAGAGGGAGGTCGTCCTCCTGGAGCAGCGCTCCCCCGACGGCCCGTTCCTCGCCTGGCGCGGTCTGGGCAACCCGGAGCGCAAGGACGACCGGGGCCGCCGCGTGGGCGTGCCGGTCGCGGTGACCACCCCCGACGGCCGGGTCCACCTCTTCCTGCGCAACGCGGACAAGGGCGTGTCGACGCGCGTACGGTCCACCGACGGCAGCTGGTCCCCGTGGCGCGCGCTGCCCGTCACCGAAGAGATCCAGGACGGTCTGGACGTCGTGGTCGACGCCGACGGACGCGTCCACGTGCTGGCCGCGGGCAGCAAGACCGTCCAGCACTGGATCGACTCCGTGCCGGCCGCCCCGCTGCCCCTCGCGGGCGACCCGGTCGCCGCCGTACCGGGCCGGGGCCGCACCGGGCTCGACGTGTACTACCGCAAGCCCGCCGCCAAGGAGCTGCTGTCGCAGCGTCACGGGAACGTGTCCTTCGACGGGTACGGTCCCGTGGCCGCGGCGGCCGACGCCTCCGGCACCGTCCTGCTCGGCCGGGACCTGCGCGGCCGCGTCCAGCTGCGGCGGGGCGGCCGGCTCTGGACCCGTACGCAGGGAGCGGCGGCCGTCCAGAGCTCGGTCCTGCGGCTGCCGCCGGAGGGCCCGGTCGCCGTCGGCCTGGGCGCGGACGCCCACCCGTGGGTGTGGCGCCCGGCGCAGCGCTCGGGGGCGACCTCGCACTCGTAGACCCGTTCGGGCTGTGCTCCGTACGGGAAGACCCCGTACGGAGCACGGCCCCTACAGAACGAAAACCGCACAGAACAAAGAAGAGGGCCCCCGGTCCCGCCGCGAACGGCGGGCCGGGGGCCCTCTCATGACGCTCCGTCAGGAGCGGCACAGGTCAAACGATCAGCAATTACTTGGTGATCGAGGTGACCTGGCCGGCGCCCACGGTCCGGCCACCCTCACGGATGGCGAACTTCAGGCCCTCCTCCATGGCGACGGGCTGGATCAGCTCGACCGACATGGCGGTGTTGTCGCCCGGCATGACCATCTCGGTGCCCTCGGGGAGGGTCACGACGCCGGTCACGTCCGTGGTACGGAAGTAGAACTGCGGGCGGTAGTTGTTGAAGAACGGGGTGTGACGGCCACCCTCGTCCTTCGACAGGATGTAGGCCTGGGCCTCGAACTGGGTGTGCGGCGTGACCGAACCCGGCTTGATGATGACCTGGCCGCGCTCGACGTCCTCGCGCTTGATGCCACGGAGGAGCAGACCGACGTTCTCACCGGCCTGGCCCTCGTCGAGCAGCTTGCGGAACATCTCGATGCCGGTGACCGTGGTGGTGGTCTTCTCGGTCTTGATGCCGACGATGTCGACGGTCTCGTTGACCTTGAGGACACCACGCTCGATACGACCGGTGACGACGGTGCCACGACCGGTGATCGTGAAGACGTCCTCGATCGGCATCAGGAACGGCTTGTCGACGTCACGCTCGGGCTGCGGGATCGCCTCGTCGACGGCGGCCATCAGGTTGAGGACCGACTGGCCCCACTCCGCGTCGCCCTCGAGCGCCTTGAGCGCCGAGACCTTGACGACCGGCAGGTCGTCGCCCGGGAAGTCGTACTCGGAGAGGAGCTCACGGACCTCGAGCTCGACGAGCTCCAGGATCTCCTCGTCGTCCACCATGTCGGCCTTGTTCAGGGCGACGACGATGTACGGAACGCCGACCTGGCGGGCCAGGAGCACGTGCTCCTTGGTCTGCGGCATCGGGCCGTCGGTGGCGGCGACCACGAGGATGGCGCCGTCCATCTGCGCGGCACCCGTGATCATGTTCTTGATGTAGTCCGCGTGACCGGGGCAGTCGACGTGCGCGTAGTGACGCGACTCGGTCTGGTACTCGACGTGCGCGATCGAGATCGTGATACCGCGCTGGCGCTCCTCGGGAGCCTTGTCGATCTGGTCGAAGGCCGAGGCCTCGTTCAGGTCCGGAAACGCGTCGTGCAGCACCTTGGTAATGGCGGCCGTGAGGGTCGTCTTACCGTGGTCGATGTGACCGATGGTGCCGATGTTGACGTGCGGCTTAGTCCGCTCGAACTTCGCCTTCGCCACTGGGTCCTCCTGTGGAGTGGTTCTGTACGCCTTGCTTCATCGGCGCCAGGTGATCTTTGCTGGGATGCCACGCACCGGGGCCCGATTCCTCGGGTTTCGGGGTCGGAACCCCGGTGAGTGGTGTCAAGCCTAAAGCGTGCACTCGGGTGAGTTACTCGCCCTTGGCCTTCGCGATGATCTCCTCGGCGACGTTCCGCGGAACCTCGGCGTAGGAGTCGAACTGCATCGAGTAGCTTGCGCGACCCGAGGTCTTGCTGCGGAGGTCTCCGACGTAGCCGAACATCTCCGAAAGGGGCACGAGGCCCTTCACGACGCGAGCGCCGCTGCGCTCCTCCATGGCCTGGATCTGGCCACGGCGGGAGTTGATGTCGCCGATGACCTCACCCATGTAGTCCTCGGGCGTGACGACCTCAACGGCCATCATCGGCTCAAGGATGACGGGGGAAGCCTTGCGCGCGGCCTCCTTGAAGGCCTGCGAGCCGGCGATCTTGAACGCGAGCTCGGAGGAGTCGACCTCGTGGTAGGCACCGTCGAGAAGGATGACGCGGACGCCAGTCATCTCGTAGCCGGCCAGGATGCCGAACTGCATGGCCTCCTGCGCACCGGCGTCGACCGAAGGGATGTACTCCTTCGGGATGCGGCCACCGGTGACCTTGTTCACGAACTCGTACGAGGCGTCGCCGCCCTCGATGGGCTCGATCGCGATCTGCACCTTGGCGAACTGACCGGTACCACCGGTCTGCTTCTTGTGGGTGAAGTCCACGCGCTCGACGGCCTTGCGGATCGTCTCGCGGTACGCGACCTGCGGCTTGCCGACGTTCGCCTCGACCTTGAACTCGCGACGCATACGGTCGACGAGGATGTCGAGGTGAAGCTCGCCCATACCACCGATGATGGTCTGGCCGGTCTCCTCGTCCGAGTGGACCTGGAAGGAGGGGTCCTCCTCCGCGAGACGCTGGATGGCGACACCCAGCTTCTCCTGGTCACCCTTGGACTTGGGCTCGATCGCGACCTGAATGACCGGCGCCGGGAAGTCCATGGACTCCAGGATGACCGGGTTCTTGTCGTCGCACAGCGTCTCACCGGTGGTGGTCTGCTTCAGGCCCATGACGGCGACGATGTCGCCGGCGCCCACCGAGTCGATCTCCTCACGCTTGTTCGCGTGCATGCGGTAGATCTTGCCGATGCGCTCCTTCTTGCCCTTGACGGAGTTCAGCACCGCGGTGCCGGCCTCCAGGCGACCGGAGTAGATCCGGACGAAGGTGAGCTTGCCGAGGTGCGGGTCGCTCGCGATCTTGAACGCGAGGGCCGACAGCGGCTCGTCGTCGGACGGCTTGCGCTTGACGACCAGCTCCGCGTCCTTGACGTCGTGGCCCTCGATGGCCTCGACGTCCAGGGGGGAGGGGAGGTAGCGCACGACCGCGTCGAGCAGGGGCTGAACGCCCTTGTTCTTGAACGCGGTGCCACAGAAGACGGGGGTGATCGTCTTCTCGCCGCCACCCTTGCCGGAGGCAATGGTGATACGACGGATCGCGGCGTACAGCTGCTCCTCGGTGGGCTCCTGGCCCTCGAGGAAGAGCTCCATGATCTCTTCGTCGTTCTCGGCGACGGTCTCGACCAGCTTGCCGCGCCACTCTTCAGCGGCCTCGGTGTGCGTGGCCGGGATGTCGACGATGTCGTACATCTCGCCCTTGGTCGCCTCGGCGGACCAGACCAGAGCCTTCATGCGGACGAGGTCCACAACACCCTGGAAGTCCATCTCGGAACCGATGGGGAGCTGCATGACGATCGGGACGGCGCCGAGGCGGTCCACGATCATGTCGACGCAGCGGTGGAACTCGGCACCCGTACGGTCGAGCTTGTTGACGAAGCAGATACGCGGAACGCCGTAGCGGTCCGCCTGACGCCAGACAGTCTCGGACTGGGGCTCGACACCGGCGACGCCGTCGAACACCGTCACGGCACCGTCGAGCACGCGGAGCGAACGCTCCACCTCGACGGTGAAGTCGACGTGGCCCGGGGTGTCGATGATGTTGATGGTGTGGTCGACGTCCTCGAGCGGCCAGTGGCAGGTCGTCGCGGCGGACGTGATCGTGATGCCGCGCTCCTGCTCCTGCTCCATCCAGTCCATCGTGGCAGCGCCGTCGTGGACTTCACCGATCTTGTAAGAAACACCGGTGTAGAACAGGATCCGCTCGGTGGTGGTCGTCTTGCCCGCGTCGATGTGAGCCATGATGCCGATGTTGCGCACCTTGGCAAGGTCAAGCGAAGTGGTAGCCATATCGGCTCAGTCTTCTCTCGGTCTCGATGTGGGTTGCGACTACCAGCGGTAGTGCGCGAAGGCCTTGTTGGACTCGGCCATCTTGTGCGTGTCCTCGCGCTTCTTGACCGAAGCACCGAGGCCGTTGGAGGCGTCGAGGAGCTCGTTCATGAGGCGCTCGGTCATGGTCTTCTCGCGGCGGGCGCGGGAGTAACCCACGAGCCAGCGCAGAGCCAGGGTGGAGGCGCGACCGGGCTTGACCTCGATCGGCACCTGGTAGGTGGCGCCACCGACACGGCGGGACTTGACCTCGAGGGACGGCTTGACGTTCTCGAGGGCGCGCTTCAGCGTGATGACCGGGTCGTTGCCGGTCTTCTCGCGGAGGCCTTCCATGGCACCGTAGACGATGCGCTCGGCGGTGGAACGCTTGCCGTCCAGCAGGATCTTGTTGATCAGCGAGGTGACAAGAGGAGAGCTGTAGACCGGGTCGATGATGACCGGGCGCTTCGGGGCGGGGCCCTTACGAGGCATTCTTACTTCTCCTTCTTGGCGCCGTAGCGGCTGCGAGCCTGCTTACGGTTCTTGACGCCCTGCGTGTCGAGGGAACCGCGGATGATCTTGTAACGAACACCCGGCAGGTCCTTCACACGGCCACCACGCACGAGCACGATGGAGTGCTCCTGCAGGTTGTGGCCCTCACCCGGGATGTAGGCCGTGACCTCGATGCCCGAGGTCAGACGCACACGCGCGACCTTACGGAGGGCCGAGTTCGGCTTCTTCGGGGTGGTGGTGAAGACACGCGTGCAGACGCCGCGACGCTGAGGGGAACCCTCGAGTGCGGGCGTCTTGTTCTTCTCGACCTTGTCCTGCCGGCCCTTCCGGACCAGCTGCTGGATCGTAGGCACTACTTCTCCGGTTTCTGTGTGCCGTCGTAAAACTAACCTGAAACACGCCACCGACCCACGCGGTCGGGTGTGTCGAATACTGCGGACCTCCGCCGGAAGCGGAAAAGGCGCAGATTGCGGTGGCCGTTGTCGAACTCGCCATGCGGTTGAGGACACGCACACGAGCCCAGGCACACCCCAGGCACAAGGTCTGAGCGTACCTATCGCATGGACTCCGGTCAAAACAAATGCCCACGCGCACGGGGCCCGGCCGACGTGGGAGAACGAATCCCGGGACGGCCGGTGAGCCGGCGGTGACGGAGAGCCCGTACCCGCGTCGTGGGTACGGGCTCCGGCCGCGCGCCGGGGCGGGGGTGGGGGTCAGTCCCGGCCGGCCCGGCGGGGCTCGCCGGGGGAGCGTGGCTCGCCCTCCTCCTCGCCGGGTTCCAGGAACTGGTTGACGACCTTGACGAACACACCCATCCGCTCGTCGGGTACGCCGAGCCAGCGGGCGAAGTCCTCCATGGTGGGCTGCCAGTCGCCCGGCGGCAGCAGATCCGCCGCGAGCGGCAGCTCGTCGGGCGTGACCCGGCCGGACCGGATCAGCATGTCGCGTACGGAGACCCCGAGGAGGGGGGCGATCCTGCGCATGGTCTCCAGGTCGGGCATGCTCTGCCGCTGGAGCAGCCGGGTCACGGCGGCCCGGTGGACGCCGGCCTCGTCGGCGATCCGGGACTTTCCTCCACCGCGCGGACTGTCGATGTCGTAGCCGCGCGCTCTCATCAGGCCTTCCACCCAGCCTGCGAACTCGTCGAGCCCTTGAGTGCTCATGTACCGCTCCCTAACTCCCCCACCCTCCGGGGACCACACTCTAGCGTGCTTGCGCGCAAAGAATTACGTGCTTTTGAGCACGCAATCGTGTCGAATCAGTGAAGGGCGCTTCACGCCGCTCCCCAAATTTGTTGCGCGCCCGCACGCAACATGTCACTCTCTGACTCGCCGTCGCACTCGTCGGCCTCATGAGTCCCAGGAGTCGCACCGGCCCCAGGGCTCGGTGGCCCCGGACCGTGGAGAGAAGAACCATGCTCCTGCCCGACTCGTCCTCATGGCAGGCCGCCGCCGCGTGCGTCGGCCTCTCCCCGGCCGTCGTCTTCGCCCGCCGCCCCCAACAGGCCGCCCCCGCCCTGCGCGCCTGCGCCGCCTGCCTGGTCCGCCGCGAGTGCGAGGCCGCCGTGGCCCCCGCGGAGAGCTACTTCGACGGCGTCTGCGCGGGCCGCCTGTGGCGCAACGGCCGCGCGGTGCCGGAGGCACGTACGGCGAAGGCCCTGGGCGCGGCGACCGCGGGGGGCGTCCGTGGCTGAGCCGACCGGGGAGCGGATGGCCGCGGAGCCGACGGCCGAACGGGCCCTCGCCGGGCCGGCCGCCGAACGGAGCCTCGCGGAGCGGACTGCCGAAGGGGTCCTCGCCGAGCCGACCCCCGAACGCATCCCCGCCGAGGCCGCCGTCGAGCGGATCCTCACCGACATCGCCCTGTGGACCGCCTCCCTCGTCCGGCAGTTCCCCGAGCTCTCCGAGGAGCTCGCGCCCGGCCGCCGCTCGCCCACCGGCGCAGCGCCCGCCGCGCCGCACCCCGGCCGCGACGAACTGATCCGCGAGGAGCGCCGCGAGGCGCTGCTGCTCGAACAGCGGCACGGGCTCGTGGTCCCGGGCCACGGCGCCGCGCCGATCCGGCTGCACGTCAGCGACGCGATCCGGGACATCACGGACGGCGTGGTGGAGCTGGAGGAGGCGGTACGCGCCCGGCTCGGCCTCCCCCGTCCCGGCCGCGCCCCGGTCGTGGAGCGGCTGCGGCGGACCATGGCCCTGCTCGACGAGATCGCGGTCCACCCCGACCTGGCCCGGCACGTGCGCGACGAGCTGCGCCGGATGGCGCGGCGGTGCGCGCGGACGCTCGGCGACACGGAGACGGTCGTCCGGGTCTCGGGCCGCTGCCCGTGGTGCGACTCGGTGTCGCTGCGGGCGTTCCCGGACCGGCGGGCGGTGCTGTGCGTCAACCCGGCCTGTACGTGCACGGTGGACGACTGCGGCTGCCAGGACGACCCGGCGTACCGGCACCTGTGGCCGGAGGCGGAGTGGGCCGAGCTGGCGGACGCGGCGGGCGCCCGTACGGAGGAGATCGAGACGGCGATGGACACGACGAAGGAGACCCCTTGCTGAGCTCGACCTCGATGCCGCTGTCCCTGCCGGCCCTGATCCCCGGCCCCCTGGCCGCCGAAGAGGCCGGCGTCGCCCCGGCGACGATCCGCAAGTGGGTCCAGCTCGGCCATCTGCGAGCGGCCGGCAAGGCGGGCCGGGCCCAACTGTTCCGCCTGGAGGACGTCTTCGCGGCGGAACGAACCGCCCGCCGCCGCCCTCGTACCGCGTAGCCCCCGCGACCCCCGCACGACGAAGCGCCCCGTGTCTCCTGGAGAGACACGGGGCGCTTCGTCGTGCGCAGACCGACGGTCCGGAACCGGTGGCGAATGCCGAGCTGGTGATGGAGCGGGAGCCGGCTCTCCTCGATCCGCCCAAGAAGGGCTGGCTGCGGAGGTAGTCGCCCCCGTACCGCGGCCCGATCGGGCCCGCCCGGCCAGGAGAATCCCAGCCCGTCGACGAATTAGTTGCGTGCGCGCACGCTCTCTGTCACGGTTGGTGCAGCGGCGGAGCTGTGCCCGAGCAACGGGCGGCGGCTCCGCCGTTCGCCGTCCGGGAGCGCTCCGCGCCCCCTCCCCCTCGCCCGCGTCGAGCGCCCCGGACGGCCCCCGTACCACCCGCATCGCCCCGCACCACCCCGTCCCGCCTCCCCTTCCACCGAGGAGAACCGTCATGACCACTCCCCCGAGTGCGTTCCCGGACGTCGAGAAGCTGGTCGTCGACGTCCTCAAGGCCGACCCCGCCCTGGCCGGCGCCGTGATCGCCGTACAGGCGCCTGCCGGATTCGACGGCACGCAGAGCGCCGTCCTGGTCAACCGCCGCGGCGGCGCCTGGATCGGCGATCTGCACGTCGACAAGCCGCTGATCGAGTTCGAGGTGTACGGGCCGACCAAGAACGCGGCCCACGTGCTCGCCAACGGCGCCCGGCGCGCGCTGCTCGCCACCATCGGCAAGAAGATCGGCGTCAACTTCGTCAGCGACGTCGAGGAGCAGGACGGGCCGCGCTGGCTGCCCGACTACGTCTACCGGGGCGCCAACCGCTACCTCTGCGTGATCCAGCTCTCCGTGAGCGTCTTCTAAGGCCCTCCCCGACCGACGCTCACCCCACAGACCAGGCCTCGCCGTCCGGCGGGGCCTTTGCCGTACCCGGGCCAACACCCGGGGCGGCGCCGCCACCCCTTCCTCAACCCAAGGAGAAATCCACCATGGCAGGAAACAACTCCGCCGAGATCCGCGTCGCAGGCATCGGCAAGCTCTACGTCGCCAACGCCGGTACCGACATCCCGGCCTTCGGCGCCGACTCCGCCACCGACTGGGCGTCCTGGACGGACCTCGGCTTCACCACCGGTGACGGCGTCACCTTCTCGAAGAAGGACAAGCTGGAGGCCATCGACTCGTGGCAGTCGGTCTCCCCGGTGCACTACATCTACTCGGCCCGTGACCTCTCGCTGAAGTTCTCCATGCTCCAGTTCAACGAGAACACGCTCCCGTTCTTCATGGGCGGCGGCAAGGTCGAGGCCGTGGGCGCCCCGGCGACCGACACCTACAAGTACGAGGTCGCCGAGCGTCCGTTCGCGGACGTGCGCGCTCTCGGCCTGGAGTTCACCGACGTCAAGGCCGGCGGCTCGACCGCGGTCACGTACCGCTTCATCATCCCGCGCGGCCAGGTCACCGCGTCCGACGACATCAAGCTGGCCCGCAAGGCGGCCTCGCAGCTGGGCATCACCTTCTCCGCCATGTCGAAGGGCGACGGCAAGCCGCTGGCGACCTTCCTCATGAAGGACAGCCAGTACTCCGCGACCGTCTGATCCTTCTCCCCCTGGGGGGGGGGGGGGGGGCCCCCCCCCCCCCCCCCCCCCCCCCCCCCCCCCCCCCAAACACCCCCCCCCCCCCCCCCAAAACCCCCCCCCCCCCCCCCAACCCCCCCCA